>CALEYM010000569.1 GCA_937926185.1 uncultured Bacteroidota bacterium
TGACCAACGCTGAAGAAACCACCGCCGGCACCGATCCGCTGAACCCGGACACGGATGGCGACGGACTGAACGACGGCGAAGAAGTAACGGGCACGGACGATCCGTCCACGCCGCTGGTAGCCTCGGGCACGAGCGATCCGCTCGATCCCTGCGATCCGTTCCCATGCCTGAATATCAAGGTATTCCTAGGTGGCGCTTACGATGCCAATACTGACCGGTTGCGCGACGACCTCCGCACCCTGAACCTGATTCCGAACGGGCAGCCTTACGGCGGTATTCAATACACCGACTATGCCTACAATGGTACCGAAACGATTGGGGCAGGCGTATTGACCACAACGGGCGATAACGCTATCGTGGACTGGGTGATGGTGGAGCTGCGCAATGCAGCAACACCGGCTACCGTGGTGGTCCGAAAAGCAGCCCTGGTGCAACGTGATGGCGACATCGTGAGTGCCGCGGACGGCACATCTCCGGTCTCGTTCTCCGGTGTGACATCGGGTACTTATTATGTCGTAGCCAAACACCGCAACCACTTGGGGGTGATGACCGCTAATCCGGTTACGCTCAGCACCGGAGTGCCTGCTGGTATCGACTTTACCCTGGCTGCAACGCCGAACTATCAGTTGAGTGGTCCGGCCGGCACCATGTACGCACAACGTACACTTGATAATGGCAAACGCGCCCTGTGGGAAGGCAACATGGGTAAAGAAGATTTTGGAAACGGCCAGCATACCGGCGACCGAATCATCTATCAGGGTAATGCTGCCGATACCGACTTGCCGTATTACCGGGTATTACTCGATCCTGCCAATGTCACTGTGGCGCCGAACTGGATTGTACATGCCTATGATCGCGCAGATGCGAATATGGATGGCGATGTGATCTATCAGGGTAGTAATGCGGATTCCGATATTCCATTCTATGTCGTATTCCTGTTCCCGGGTAACACGCTATATCTCCCGAATTATATTATCTATGAACAGGTGCCTAAATAATTGAGATGGATCAATTGTGCCGGAAGTCTGAATGTAGATTACTGGTGAATAGAAGTTTAGCGATGAAAAGAAGAGGGTGTTTCGTGACTGTATATCAACAAGATAATTATAGGGCGAAACATGCTTCTTCTTTTCCAGCGCTAAACCGTAAGGCAAAAACTTAATATTTTCAAAGCAAAAAAGATGAAAAACATAATTGTAATATTATCTTTTTTTTATTGGGCGGTCGCCGCTCACGGGCAAGTAAAATTTAATCTGTCTTATCAACCTGATACTAAAGTGTACACGGTCAGTTTAATTTCTCAAAAAAGCTGGAATGCTCCGATGCACAAAACGGGTTCCGCACAAGTCATTTTGCGTGTTTCGGCAGACGCCGCATTTGTCCCGGCCATCACGAGCAGGGTCGAGGGACTTGTTTGTGCTGACAATGCTTATATTGAAAATCTGCAACAGGCGCCCGGATATACTTTTGTGGCGATTGCCATGGTGAACGGCCCAACCGATAAGATCAATTTTTCGGAAGGGGAAGAAACGCCGTTGTTCGATTTTATCAATGCAGCGGGTGATTGCCCGGGCTTGGTTGAACTGACTGCCAATGACGATTCCCTGGTACGTTCGGTGATTGCTGAAGGTTTTAACGTGACCCAACATATTGCAGTATTGGGTGCAAGGGGCAATGCATACGCCGGTATTGCAGCGGGCGCTGTTGATTGTGGGCTGGTTAGTGGTGTTCCGGATAACACAAGATCAGACATTGAAAATATAAAGGTGGCGCCACTGCCTGCCGATGAACAGGTTACGGTTACCTGGAACCGGATTTCGGATGCAACAGGAGATGTTGAAATAGCCATTCACAACATTTTCGGTCAGATGATCTGGCTGCAGTCCGTACCTGCCGGTAAGGGGGAGTTTACGCAAAACATAATGGTAAAAGACTGGAAACCGGGTTTGTATCATCTCGTATTTCAATCTGCGGATGGGCGCCGTTCTGTTCCCCATAATCTGCTGATAGTGCATTGATCTGTATTACAGTTATCCTTGGAATTCCTGTTTAATCCATCGGTGGTTTTACCACTGGTATTTAAAATAATAACTGATCATGAAAATAATTCGACTCTCCCTGCTCGCAGTATTGTTTATTTTTTCTATTCAATGCATCGATGCCGCGGTGTATTATCGCCTGATCTATAACGGCCTTTCACAAACCTACACGCTGGCCATACGAAGCACGGTACCTTACTCAGGTCCTATGGCCCGTATTACCAATTCAACCCAGGTTTCTATTGTAGCGCCCGATCCAGATGCTTCGGGACCGATGGCCTTTACGGTTACTAATCTCACCAATCTGACGGCACTTCAGTGGGGTTTTTCCCAAATCAATAGTCCGGTTGAAAACCCGGGCAAAGATTATCTGTTTTTCGCGCCGTCTAATTCCGGCACTTATACCCCGTTTGATATTCCGGTTAATACCTGGATTGATCTGTTTTCTTTTCAAACTTCAAGCCCTTGTATAGGGCCGCTGTATTTACTCAGTAACAATGCAGACCCATTGAGTTCAAACGAGTCTATAAATTCTGGTAACAATTTTAAAACCCTTGGTGGCGGCAATGTTAACCTGTATGCCGGCAATGAAAGCAACAACGTGGGATGCGCCTGCGTCACTTACAAAATGACCCTCGATCCCGATGGCCAAACCTACCGGATTTCTTTTAATAGCGCGGCGGCTTTCTCCGGGCCTTTCGCCCGGATCACGGGCAGCACACAATTTACAGTGGTATTGCCCGACCCGGATGGCGCAGGCCCCGGCGCTGCACAGATCACGAACCTCACCTCCTTGACTTCACTCCATATAACGAGTTCGCAATTGAACAATCCCTCCGAAAATCCTTCGGGGGACTACATTTTTTTTACGCCGGATAATTCAGGGTCTTATACCCTGTTCAATATTCCTGCAAATACGGATATTGAATTGTTTACATTCCGTATAGATGGCGGCTGTATAGGCGAGGTATATTTATATGACAATTATACAGATCCGTTAAATGCCAATATCATTGTCAATGCCGATAATAACTTCAGAACGCTGGGTGGCGGGAATGTCAACCTGTATTGCGATAACGCCAGCGAACCGCTGGCTTGTGCCGAATGTCAACTAACCAATATTACCGTTCTGCCGGAGGCAGTGCGCTGCAACGGCGGAAACGATGGTCAGGCAACTGTTATCGCTGCCGACGGTACCCCGGTATACAGCTATGCGTGGCCGCCTGAAGCCGGTAACCAAACCACACAAACAGCGCTTAGCCTGGTTTCAGGCACCTACACGGTGACCGTCACGGATGGCTTGGGCTGTACGGGGACCGGCTCAGTAACCATTGCTGAACCGGACGCTCTGAGTGCATCCATTGAAGCCCTGTCGGCTATATCCTGTCCGAACGAGCCCACCGGCGCTCTGAAGGCACACGCTTTGGGCGGCACACCGCCCTACCAGTACTTATGGAGCAATGGTTCTATCTTACAAACCATAACGGGCCTGGCGCCCAATCTGTATGTGCTGACCATTACAGATGCCAATAATTGTACGGCTACCAGCACAGAAACAGTGGTTTTGCCCGCAATTGAATTAGCAGCGGATATTGATGAATACGGTAACGTTACCTGTCGGGGAGGCGCCGACGGAACGGCAAACGTTTCCGTTCACGGTGGCACGCCGGGATATACCTACCTATGGAGCAATGGACAATCAACGGCGACGGCTACGAGCCTCCCGGCCGGCGTGTTCACCGTGACGGTAACCGATAGCGGCGGTTGTACGGCAACTGCCAGCGTCGCCATTACCGAACCTGCGCTGGATTTCTCCGTAGTAATCAGCGTTTCGACCAATGCCCTCTGCGCCGGTGCGTCGAATGGTACCGCCCAGGCTTTGGCCTCGAATGGCGCTGAGCCATATACTTATTCCTGGAACAGCCTGCCGCCTCAAAACAATGCCGCGGCGTGGAATCTGCCGGCCGGCACGTATACCGTTACAGCCACTGACAATAACGGTTGTTCGGCAACGGCCAGCGCACAGATCAGTGAGCCGGCGCCAATGGATGCTACGATCAGCGCTTTAAACCATCCCACCTGCATCGGCGGAAACAATGGTTCTGCCTCGGTCATTGCGGGCGGAGGCACAGCGCCATATACGTACGTTTGGAGTACGACCCCGGCACAAAGTACGGCTATTGCAGGCGCGTTGAGCGCCGGCGCCTACACGGTCGCCGTGACTGATCAGAACGGCTGTACCGCAACGGCAGAAGCAACGCTGTCCGACCCGGCCAACGACAACGATTGCGCCTGCGTAACGTACAAAATGGTACTTGACCCTGATGGCCAGACATACCGTGTTTCGTTCAAAAGTACGAAACCCTATTCCGGCCCATGGGCGCGCATCACGGGCAGCACACAATTTACCATTGCATTGCCGGATCCCGATGGCGCGGGCCCGGGCGTTGCACAGATCACAAACCTGACCAATCTGACTGCCCTGGAATTTGCCTTTTCCCAATTGAACCACCCGGTTGAAAATCCGCTTAAAGATTATTTTTTCTTTGCGCCTGCAAATTCCGGGTCTTATACTTTATTTGACATACCGGCGAATACGGATATAGAAGTATTTACATTCAGAATAGAAGACGGTTGTAACGGGACATTATATTTGTATGATAATGTGCATGATCCCCTGAATACAAACATTGTTGTAAATGCCGATAATAATTTCAGAACTCTGGGCGGAGGCAACGTAAACCTCTATTGTGGTAATGAAGGCGGGCCGCTGGCTTGTCCCGACTGCCAATTGACGAATATCACAATTATTGGTGAAAATGTAACCTGCATGGGCGGTAATGACGGTGCGGCTACAGCCATTGCAGCAGATGGCACGGGCGTTTATTCCTACCAGTGGTCGGTCAATGCCGGCAATCAAACTACCCAAACTGCTATTAATCTGGCCGCGGGCATTTATACTGTAACGGTGACGGACGGCGTTTTCTGTACAGGCACGGCAACGGTCACTATTTCCCAGCCTGAATTATTGTCCGCTTCCATCCCTGCATATACGGATGTCAGTTGTTTTGATGGTACGGATGGTACGGCAACAGTTTTCGCCTCCGGCGGAACAGGCCCTTATATTTACACCTGGAGCAGCGGCAGTACCGACCTGACGGTTACCGGGTTGGGCGCAGGCGCTCATACGGTCACCGTTACCGATGCCAATAATTGTACTGCCAGCGCTGAAATAATACTCTCCGAACCGGCGCTCGCTCTTACGGTAGATATTGTAACCACCAATGCC
>CALEYM010000570.1 GCA_937926185.1 uncultured Bacteroidota bacterium
ACGCTGGCATTGGTATATCCATATTCGCACAACCTGCGCTACCTGCTGGCCATTAAATCGCATCAGGACAATCACCCGGATTTTGGCCGCAACCTGGCTGCCGCCGCGGCCTGCAGCCTGGATCGCGGCCGGCTGTTCCAATTGGTCGCCCCTAAAAAAATGGCGCCGGTTCCGGTAGAAGCGGAAGAGGTGATCCTGGAATTGAAGCCCATCGAAACGGTTCAGCAGGAACTGCAGGCCCTGGCTCCCGTACCGCGCGCTACCGAAGTGGCTGCCGCATCCGCCGCTCAACAGGCGCCCCTGCCGGAAGCGGCATTAGACCTGACCCGGCCCCTCGACCCGGCCGCTGGTATAAAAACGCCGGAAGAAGCAGAACCTGTTGCGCCGGAGTCTCCGGAAATCCGGCAAAAAGCAGAAAAAACAAACCCTCACCTGGAATTCCGGCCTTCCTTTGCGGCCTGGGCCGGCCAGTTTAACGCGCCGGCCCTGGCGCCTGAAAAGCCTTCGACCGGTCTGCAAGCCCTTGCGCCTGTAGTCAGGGCCGGGGAAAAATCCGCTGCACAGAGCAGTGATGATGAAACTCCCGAAGCAGAGCAGGTAGTAACGCCCCAAATGTTGGCCGAAAAAAGTGTTTCCGAAAACAAAGACATTCTCTCTGAAACACTGGCACGCCTGTATGCGCAACAAGGTTATCGTGAAAAGGCCATCGCGATGTATGAACGCCTGAGTTTGGCGTTTCCGGAAAAAAGCGATTACTTTGCGGCGGAAATTGAAAAATTAAAAAAATAACAAACAACAATGTTACCTACTTTATCGGTATTAATTGCTTTGGTGAGTGTTTTGCTGATGGCTGCCGTGCTGATCCAAAACCCCAAGGGCGGCGGTATTGACCCCACATTCGGCGGTCAGGCGCAACAACTTTTCGGCGCGGCCCGCTCCACCGATTTTATTGAAAAAGCCACCTGGGTGCTGGCCGGCGCGCTGTTGATCCTGTGTGTCGTTGCAGTACTGGTTGTTGGCACGGGTGGCCCCGCTACGCCGGCTGATATTCCACTGCAAACGCAGTAGGGCAGAGGCTGCCTCAGAAGTCATTGAACATTATTGGTCATCAGCAATTCCCGGTTTGAGTAAGATCGACCTGGGAATTGCTGATAACCAATAACTTCTGGGATAACCTCTTCACCTTCGGTCGTACGCGTCGAGTTCCAGATTCTGGATCAGGGCGATCAGTTTTTCCCCGTATTTTTTATCCGTGGCATAGCCCGCTTTGGCCAGGCCCTGCGCCCAGCCCCGGTAATCCGCGGCGTTCAGTTTAAAAAGATGGGCATACCGCCCGCTGTTTTTCAAAAACTGGCTGTGCGCCCGGTAGCTGCTCCAGACATTGCCGTATTTCACAAAAAAATCTTTGTGCGAGTCGTCGCTGAAGTTGGCGCAATGACCCTTTTTACAACGTTTGGAAAAACATTTCATGCCGAAATGATTGTTGGTGCCTCGGGCGAGGCGGCTTTCACCGGCGTCGCTTTCGAGCAGGCCCTGGGCGAGAATAATGCTGGCCGGTATGCCGAATTTGTGCATTTCGGCGACAGCCACCGGGGCAAAACGGGATACATAGTCCCGGCATTTTTCCATCGCGGCAGTCACTTCTTCGCCTTCCATATTATTGCGCGCGGCAAAACCGGGGTCCACGGCAAACCGGATTTGGCCTTGTGAACCCGGCGGCAGCACGACCGCGGATGCCGGCCGGCGTTTTTGTGGTTTTTCACGTTCCTTTTCCTGAAATATTTCCGGTATCAGCGAAGCCCTGATCTTGTGGCCGCCGGCTTCTGCCTGTTCGCGGGCGGAAGCCGGGCTGAGGTCCAGAACAATGGTTAGTTTTTCGCTCCAAACCAGGTAAGTGATCGCTACGAGGAGCATGAATTTCCATAGCACCGGTTCGCGAAACAAAGCGCCGTCGAAGGTGGCCGCTGCCGGTCTGCTGTTCATCGTGGCATGGTGGCGGTAGTAGTGTGCCATGTTCGAAATTTTATAGTGAGGGACAGAAATACAGGAGGGCTAAAAAACCAACTCCTTAAGTACAGGGCACAAAGTAAAACAATATGTTTTTTATTTGCAACAAAAAATTTATTTTATGAAACAAATTTGCTACATTTCGGCAAGGGGGTAGGTATTTGCCGGGAAAGTCCTATTTTTGCGCTCGTTCTTGCTTAGTGTAATTTTTACACACCTTTATTCGTTTACCTGATATGGTTATTATTGCCGACTGCGGTTCCACAAAATGCGACTGGCTGCTCGTTCACGGCGAACGGGATCAACAATTGGAAAATACGGTGGGTTTCAGCCCGTTTTTTCACACAACGGCTGAAATTGCAGACATTATAACGACCCAGCTGTTACCGAAAATCAAACCGGGCGAAGTCACGCGGGTATGGTTCTACGGAACAGGCGTTCATGACGAACACCGCGGGGAAATAGTAGCCGCTGCATTGCGGTCGGTATTCCCGAATGCCGGGGTGGAAGTGGAACACGATCTGCTGGCCTCGGCCCGCGCCACTTGCAAACACAGTGCCGGCATTGCCTGTATTTTGGGCACCGGTTCCAACAGTTGTTACTACGACGGCAAACGGATTTTGGATAACGTAACTTCATTAGGTTGGCTGCTGGGCGACGAGGGCAGCGGCACCCACCTGGGCAAGGCGCTTTTGCGCGCGTGGTTCTACCGCGAATTGCCTGCCGATCTGAATGCCGCTTTCAATGCCGCGTATCCCGAAGGGCCCGACGCGATCAAAGACAGGGTATATGAAAAAGGCGCCAATGCTTACCTGGCTTCGTTCACCCGTTTTTTGGGCGATCATTTGCAACACCCCTACATTCAAAAACTGGTGGCCGATTCGCTGGGCGAGTTCCTCGACCGCCACGTGTGCAAATACAGCGGTTATCAGCACGTGCCGGTGCATTTCGTGGGCTCTATTGCGCATCATTTCCAACAGGTACTGGAAAAGTGCATGGAGGAGCGGAAACTGCAGTTAGGGGTGGTCATCCGGAAACCGATTTATCCCCTGGCCGAATTTCATTTACATCCTTTGGATTAATTCAATATGGCAAAAGATATTAAACGAATCGCGGTATTCACTTCCGGCGGAGACGCGCCCGGCATGAATGCCGCTATCCGGGCTATCGTCCGGAATGCCTTTAACAACGACTTACACATATACGGTATCCTCCGCGGTTATGAAGGCATGATCGACGGCACTTTCAAACGGCTGGAAACTACCGATGTCAGCAATATTATTCACCGGGGCGGAACGATACTGAAAACAGCCAGAAGCCAACGGTTTCTTACGCCGGAGGGCAGGAAACAGGCTTATGAAAATCTGTTGTACAACGACATCGACGCCCTGATCGCCATCGGCGGGAACGGTACCTTTACCGGCGCCATGAAGTTCATTGAAGAATACCCCGACGTAAAGGTGCTCGGTATTCCCGGCACCATCGATAACGACCTGTTCGGCACTGATTTTACGGTCGGATTTGATACGGCGGTCAATACGGCTGTACAGGCGGTGGATAAGATCCGGGATACCGCCGATTCGCACAACCGCCTGTTTTTCGTGGAAGTTATGGGCCGGCATTCGGGTTTTATTGCCCTGCACACCGCTATTGCCGGTGGGGCCGGCGGGGTACTGATCCCGGAGGAGGATTTTAATATCGACGACCTGGTAAAGTTGCTCAAACGCGGCGCCAAACGGGCCAAACTGTTCAGTATTGTGATCGTTGCCGAGGGCAACCACATGGGCACCGTTTACGATATTGCGCGCCAGGTGGAAGAAAAGGTAGACGTGTACGACGATATAAAAGTAACCGTGATCGGCCACCTGCAGCGCGGCGGCTCCCCCTCGGCTTTCGACCGGGTGTTGTCCAGTATCCTGGGTTTCGGAGCCGTGGAAGGACTGTTGGAAGGAAAATCAGGCGCTATGGTGGGTATCCGGAATAATGCCGTGCATTATACGCCTTTCAGAGAGGCTATTTCAAAAAGCAAGCCCTTGAACAAAGACTTGCTCCGGATGGCGCACATCCTGGCGCAGTGATGAGGATTTACGATTTACGATTTACGATTAAAGTGCCCTCTATAAAGTTCCGGCCAACCATTATTCGTGATACCCCAATCGTAAATCGTAAATCGTAAATTCAGACTTATAATACAGTCACAAAAAATTCCCTACTTTTCGTCGTAATTGTACGGCAGTATCTTCGAATCCTTTACCGTCGACAAAGTCATCAGGGTTTTCAGCCGTTCGATTTCTTCGATCTGACTCAACGTCTTGAACAGCAACTGTTCGTAGGTGGGGATGTCTTTGCACACGATTTTCATCAGGAAGTCGGCTTCGCCGGTGATGATATAGCACTCGGTGATCTCGTCGATCCTGGCAATTTTTTCCAGAAAGTTATTCAGGGCGTTTTCCCGTTTCCAGGCCAGCGATACCAGGACGAAGGTTTTTACGTTCAGGCCCATCATTTGCGGGTTTACCTGGGCGTGGTAACTTTGTATGATATCGCTTTGTTCCAGTTTCTTGACCCGTTCGAGCGTGGGGGCAGGAGAAAGACCGATTTTTTTGGAGAGGTCGAGGTTCGTGATTTTGCTGTTTTCCTGAAGGATTTTCAGAATTTTCAAGTCTATTTTATCTAATTTCTCCGACATAGTGAGGTGGCGTTATAAAATTTTATTCTGGTTTGTAAAATTTCTCCAAAGGTAGGGCGTCTAAAAATAATGTGCAAGCATTTCTTTAAAAAGCCTTTGTAAATTTTGTTAATAAACTCTTTTTGTCATTCAATTGCCATTTATTTTGTCTGAACAAGTAGAAATTGGCACAGGTAACCAAAAATTATTTGTTAAAATAGCGGATTTGAGGAAGTATAAAAAAAAACGGTTGAACCCGCGGTGTGCCGGCCTTGAACTGCCAAACAAATCCCGCTGATTCAACCGTTTGGGTTGGTTATCTTTTTTCGCCTACGGGAAAATACCCATGGAAACGTAGTCGCTTGCAATTTTTTTGAGCGAGCAGACGAAGGCGCCTGTGCGCACATCCGGGATTTCGGGATGGTGTTTCATCGTTTCCCGAACTTGCTGGTAGGCATTGATCATGGTGTCTTCCAGGCCCGAGTTTACCAGTTCGACTTCCGTTCCGCCGCGGGTCAGGAAGTCGCGGTCGCGTTCGCTGACCGTTTTACCGGTCATTTCTTCCACTTTGGTGAGGATGCCCTCGAAAGCGTTGTGCTGGAAGCGGTTCTCCAGGCGGCCAAAGCGGTGATGCGACAGGTTTTTCAGCCACTCAAAATAGGAGACCGTCACCCCGCCGGCGTTGATGAAAAAGTCGGGAAGCACCACGATTCCTTTTTTCGACAGGACGGCATCGGCTTCGGAGGTAATCGGGCCGTTTGCGGCTTCTGCGATGATTTTCGCTTTGATGCGATCGGCGTTCTCAATCGTGATCTGGTTTTCCAGGGCCGCGGGCACCAGGATGTCACATTCCACTTCAAGCGCCGCCGAGGGGCCTCCGATATGTTTGGAGCCGGGGAAGCCGATAATGGAACCCGTTTCCTTGCGGAAGGCCATCAGTTTTTCCACGTCGATGCCGTTGGGATCGAAGATAGAGCCCTCACGTTCGGCGATACCGATAATTTTTACGTCGCCTTCCTGCTGGCTGATGATGGCGGTGTTGCTGCCCACGTTGCCCAGGCCCTGTACGACCATGGTTTTGCCGGCAATACCTTTGGAAAGGCCTATTTTTTTCATGTCCTCACCGTGTGACATGCACTCGCGGGTGCCGTAAAAGACGCCGCGGCCGGTAGCCTCGGCGCGGCCGCGAATGCCGTTTTGGGTGACCGGCTTGCCGGTGACGCAGCCGATGGAGTCGATTTCGCCGTGCCGGAAGGCTTGGTAGGTGTCCAGTATCCAGGCCATTTCGCGCGGGCCGGTGCCGTAGTCGGGCGCCGGCACGTCGATGCCGGGGCCTATAAAGTTTTTCTTGATGAGTTCGGTGGTATAGCGGCGGGTGATGTTCTGGAGTTGTTCGGTGGTGTAGTTGGCCGGGTTGATCCGGATACCGCCCTTGGCGCCGCCGAAGGGCACGTCCACCAGGGCGCATTTGTAGGTCATCAGGGCGGCTAGCGCCATCACTTCATCCTGATCGACGGTTTCAGCATAGCGGATACCGCCCTTTGTCGGCAGCCGGTGGTGGCTGTGCTGTACGCGATAGGCTTCGATCACCTGGTAATCGTTGCCGACCCGGATCGGAAAACGGATTTGCAAAACCAGGTTGCATACACGGATCTGCTCCACCAGGCCTTGCGGGATGTCCGTATACCGGGCGGCATTTTCGACGTATTGTTCTACACTTTTAAAAAAACTAATTTTTCCGCTCATGTGCGTCATGAATTTGGTGCTCTAATTTGGTTAGCTTGCGTTCGAGCCGGACCAGATACCACACGATGCCCAGAAATATAACCAGAATGACGGCCACCACCACGTTTATTTTTCCGGTTTCGCGCATGTAATCGCGGTTGCCCTCTGCCCAAACGGCGGGCAAAGATATTGCCAGAAACAGAATGATTATAAAAATTTTTCGCATTTTAAAAAATTTCATGTTGAGAAAATAAGGTTTCGGGTTAACGGGTTAACGGGTTTCGGGTTAGGATTCACAAGGCAGGTCATCCAAGGGCGTCTGAACCCGCTAACCCGCAACCCGCTAACCCGCTAACCCTCAATATCCATAACCCTGTCGTACAATCGCTGGTACCGGATGCGTAGGTGGGCGACCCAGAAACCCAGCAGCGTCCAGCCGATAATGGCCGGGTAAAAAACCGCGCGCATGGTGTTGTCCAGGTCCTGACTGCCGAAGGCCGGGTTGCCGGTGGCGCCGGGATGCAGACTGGCAAACATGCGGGGAACGATATACAGCAACGGAACCAGGGAGGCAAAAGCAAAAATGTTGTATACGGCGGCCAGCCGGGCGCCTTTTTCGTATTCCTCAAAGGAGCGCCGCAGGATAAAATAAGCCAGGTAAATGAGCAGGGCAACGGCGGTCATCAGCTGTTTGATGTCGTTGCTCCAGGGCTGCCCCCAGGTATATTTGGCCCAAACCATACCGGTAAGCAGACCCAATACCCCGAATAAAAGCCCTGTTTCGGCATAGGCAGAAGCCCGGCGGTCGTTCTCCGGCACGGGATTTCGCAGGTATTTTACACTGTAAACGACCGATGCGCCGAACAGGAACAACAATACAAACCACATGGGCACGTGGAAATAGGTATTCCGGATACTTTCGTAAATGACATTCTGATAGGGAAAAGAGAACCCGGATTGCACGTGCAGGTTTTCTACGGGATGGGCCGTCCAGGCGGAATCCAGCGCCGCGGCAACTGTTCCGGTGTCCTGGCGGAGCTCCACGGCCGAGGGTAGCAGCGAGGCGCCGGCCGCGGGATGGTCGATGATGGCATTCAGATACACGGTTTGTTTGCCATCGGGCAGGTTGACCGGCATACTAAAGACGGCCTCCAGTATCGTGTCATTAATAGCCCGGAACTGCCGCGCGGCCAGCGCGTGCGCTTCGTCGGCGTACAACCAAACCCGTACCGCTTCGCCGGAAGGTTTGGCAAAAAAGGTGTTGTAGCCGTAAAAACGGATGTTCACATCCTGGCCGCTGCGCGCGTAGGCCGGTTCGGCGCGTTCGATGCCGGATTTCAGGGGCACTAACAGTCCGGTACACAAGCTGTACAGGATCAGGACGACGGAGAGTGTTTTCCACCACATAATTCAGTAAACAGTAGGCAGTTTGCAGTAGACAGTTTGCGGGGGCTAATCTTTCCAGATATAAGGGAACAAAACAAATGTAAGCGTGATCAGAATGGCATCGATGGCCAGTAAATTGAGGATATCGCGGGTATAAGAAGTGTCCTGGATAAGACGCAACGCGATGGAGGAGAGTCGCACCAGCGTCAGCAGAATAGGTAAAATAACCGGGAAGCTGAGGATGGCCATCAGGGTGGCGCTGTTATTGGCTTTCGCGGCAATGGAAGCAATAAAGGTAAAGGCGATGGAAAAACCCAGGCTGCCGAGTACCAGCACCAGCGCAAACAGGGCGGGGTCTTTCACAGGATTTCCCGCCACCAAACTGTAGGCGGCAAAGGCGAGGGCGCTGAGTACAAATAACAATAAGGCGTTGTAAATGATCTTAGCCAGCAACAAGGCTACCGGATCGGCCAATTGGTAGTAATACAACTGCCGGGCGCCGCTTTCCTGCACGAAACTTTTTACCACGGCATTGATGGAGGCAAACAACACGATCAGCCAGAACAACACGTTCCACACGGGCGGCGTCACCCGGATGGAAGCAATGTACACCACGAAAACCATGCTGAATACATACAGCACGATGCCGCTGATGGCATACCGCTGCCGGAATTCGAGCAAAAATTCTTTGTGCAGCAGGGGGATCAGGCTTTTCCAGTTCATAAGCTATCCCGGCAAAGGTAATCCGGCATAAGCAAAAAAAACGGACACCGGTAAAAAAATCAGTCACACCCCGGTCAATTACACCGGTGAACAAATGACTAAAATTTACCGGACAGCCCTATCTTTGCCGTTCCGATTGACTCCTGCCAAAAGATAATCCAGTGCTCAAAGCGGCCTGTCCGCATCGCCTGTTTACCAAACCGCATCGCATGAGTTGGTTTAAAAGATTAAAAGAAGGTGTCACCACCGCTACCAAATCCAAAAAAGACGTGCCCGAAGGGCTTTGGTACCAATGCAAAAAATGCAAGGAGACCAGCACCACCCGGGCCTTGCGGGAAAATTTCTACAAATGCCCGAAGTGTGATTACCATACCGCCATTGGCTCCGCCGAGTACTTCGAGCTGTTGTTCGACAATCACGAGTTCAACCGCCTGTTCGATGACCTGGCTTCCATCGATTTCCTGAATTTTACCGACCTCAAACCCTATCACAAGCGGATCGAAGAGACTATGGCCAAAACCGGCCTGAAAGACGCTATGGCCGTGGCCGAGGGAAAGGTGTCCGGATTGCCGCTCGTGGTAGCCTGCATGGATTTTAAATTCATCGGCGGATCGATGGGCTCTGTCGTCGGCGAGAAAATTTCGCTGGCCATCGACCGGGCCATTGAAACGAAATCGGCCCTGCTCATTATTTCGAAATCGGGCGGCGCGCGCATGATGGAAAGCGCCTTTTCGCTCATGCAAATGGCCAAAACCAGCGCCAAACTCACGCTCCTGGCAAAAGCCGGCCTGCCTTATTTCTCTTTAATGACCGACCCTACCACCGGCGGCGTCACGGCCTCGTATGCTATGCTGGGCGACGTGAACCTGGCCGAATCCGGCGCACTGATCGGCTTTGCCGGGCCCCGCGTCATCCGCGAAACCATCAAACGCGACCTGCCGGAGGGCTTCCAGACCGCCGAATTCCTGCTCGAAAGCGGTTTTGTCGACCTGGTAGTGAACCGCAAAGACTTGCGGGAAACCCTCGCGGACCTGATGGCGCTGTTTGCGCAGCGGGAACGGGCCTGAGTGCCGGATTTTAAATGACCAACAACGGCGAAAATGATCAGTTTTTCACAAACCGCAGTGCCTGCCGTTCCCCATCAGTCCCCGTCAGTTCAAGTAGGTAAATGCCCGCCAGCCATCCGTACGACAAGTCGATCCGGTGTTGCTTTACATCGGCGCCCGGTTTTTCATCCATCAGCAAACGGCCAAAAGGATCGAAAACCCGGAGCCGCGCTATTGGCCCTGCCAAACCCGATAGATCAACAGTGATGGCATCGGATGCGGGATTTGGGTAGATCAAAAGCAACCCGGCGGCTATTTTTGAGAACAGAGGCTCCCGCTCAGTCCCTTCCGGCCGGTTCGGCGTCTGCTGTACCTCGCAGTCAAACACATTCAGGTGCGTTTCGTAATACACCTGCGGCTCCAGCTTTACAATGGCGTGTATAAACAACGGATCGGCCTGCGGCGGCAGCGTGTATTCAAAAATGTCGGACTGCCCCCCCGCGATGCCGGCGGCGAGGGATTTAAACCTAACGGAGCGGAACGGCGCCAGGTTCGGATTCCGCACGGCATACTGCCGACCGCTGGGGGCGGTGTACACCGAGTTGTCGGCCGGTTTGTCGGCTACCATTGAATTGGGTAATTCAAAGGCCACGTATTCGAGTTTGCCGGCGCACTCGTTCGTCACGCGCATGCGGTAGGTTTTTTGTTTGGCCGGGTTTTGGAAAACGCCCATGATCTCGTACTTGATGCAGGGCGTGATCTTGACGTCGCACACTTCGTCGCCGGGCGGACGGATAACCGTCACGGTAAAACAACAGGATGACTCGGTGCCGCAATCGTCTTTTGCCGTGTAGCACACCAGGGTGTTATCCGCCGGAAAACTGGCCCCGCTGGGCAGGCCCTGCTCCAGGGTAAGCGTGGCGTCGCCGCAGGGACAATTGGTCGAGGCATTTGGAAGCGTATAATTTACAATAGCCGAATTGTCGTCGTCGGGAATGGTTACAGTGATGTTTGCCGGGCATTGAATGGCGACGAACGAAGGTTGCGGCAGCGGTATGAATTGCAGCGTGTAAGTAGCGATAGTGTCGCAGCCGCCGCCGGTAGCGGGCAGGGTATCCAGTACCGTGCCGGGCTGCGAATAAGTGTTGCCGTTGATGGTCACCGTTTCACCGGGGCAAAATTCGATCACCCGGTTCAGGGCTGGTTGCGGCAACACGACTATCAGGAAGGTGTCTTCCAGTACGCAACCGTCGTCGGTAGTGGCCAGGAGCGTGTATTGTGTGGTGACTGCCGGTTGGATCACTACGGAGTCACAATCGGTACAACTCAATCCGGCTGCCGGCGACCAGGTATAGTGATCGAACCCCGGAACTTTATAGGTCAGGCTCTCGTCAGGGCATATCTCCGAATCGGGAAACTGCGTATCGGGCAACAAACTGAACGTGAAGAATACGGAATCCACTTGTTTATAACCGCAATAGTCTGTTACTTCCACGCGGTATGTGCCCGGTTGGGTGGCGGTAAAAGTGGAATCGGTGGAGCCGTCCTGCCATAAGTACTGGTAAAATCCGCTACCGGCGTTGAAGGTTTCCGGATCGCCCGTACAGGAAATAATATCCGGGCCGAGTTCCAGCACCGGGCTATCGCCGATGATGGTGGCGGAAGTCAGGTTGTTCAGATAATCGCATTCCGGCAGGCCGGTAATTGGAAACGAATCGAGCGAAAAAGGCGGGGCCAGCGAGCCGTTGTCATTTACAACGGCATACACCGTTTGAGTGCCATTCAGACCGCCCGGAAACCATAACTGTTCCAGGTTTTCCAGCACAACGCTTTGACATGCTCCCGGCGCCAGCGCGCCGTAGATAAAATAGGAGCCCAATACTGTAGCCGCTGATTCCGTTGGATTTCCCAGATAAAAAACGACCGGCACGGTGTCATTTGCCGTGATGCCTCCGTTGTTGCACAGCGTAAAATAGAGTTTTATTTTTCCGTCTGCGCATTTCAGGCTATCGATGGCGGGCGTCCAGTCTGCCTGGTCCTGACAGTCGTCTGTGCCTTCCTGCCGGCAAATAAACAATCGGTTCAGGATCGTGGCTGCCGGCACGGGTTTGATAATGTCGAACACTTGGGTGGGACTTGAACTCACTGCCAGATCAACGGCGTAATTCGCCGGATCGTCTATGTCGAGCACTGTCAATTGGGTGGGTTCAAGGGCGCCGCAGGATGGGCTGATCTTGCCGTTGGCATCCGTTTTTACCACGATCATCCTGCTGTTGGCCGGAACGTGTTCGGTGTAGCCGGTAAAATAAAGGTAATTGTTGAACGCGAGCAGCTGGCCCTGTGCCACGGCGGTCAGGTCGTTGTTGTATTCGTGCGCAATTTTATTGACCCAAAGCGGATTCCCCTCCTTGTCTGTTTTGATCATAAACAGCCAGCCCTGTTCTTCCAGCAGGGTTCGGCCCAGCAGGATGTAACCATCGCTGACGCTGACGATCTCCTCGGCGAATTCGGTGTTCCAGGCAGGCAGGTCGAATTTTTTCAGCCAGACAATATCGCCGTCAAGGGTCGTTTTTTGTAAAAAAACAAAAGTCGGATCGAGCGACTCGCCGTTGTCGTTTCCGCTGAAAGTAGAGATGATTGCATCCTGATCGATCAGCAAATCCCGGCCGTACAGCCGGGCCGATTTGCTGGAATCCACGTGGCTGATCCTCGACCAGACCAACTGACCCGTGGCGGCATCAAATTTCGACAAGGCATGACGCATGTCATCGTAGTTGAAACCGTCGGTATAACGCCCGGTGACGTAAATATGCCCCTTGTACAGGGTCATGGCATTGAAACTGTCGGAGGAGCCGAGGTTGAACCGGCGCCCGGCGCCCGGCGCCAGGCTGCCATTATTCCGGGACAGATACAAAAATTCGGCGTCATCGCCGGTGGCGCCATGCGGGTTGGTAGCAACAATGAAATTCCCGCCCGGCGCTTGTTCGGCAATGCTGTTCACCACAGTATTATTGCCTTCCAGCGTTTTCACCCATATAACGGATGCCGTAACAGGGTCGAAGCGAAAAACGAATCCAT
>CALEYM010000571.1 GCA_937926185.1 uncultured Bacteroidota bacterium
TACAGCATCCCTCTTTGGCAATTATGAATTTATCGAAAGCAAAAATTTATCTGGACAAGATCAACCGGGATTTTTCGCGCATGAGCAAAGACCCGGACACCATACTGCGCATCGACGTGGATATTATGATGTCGAACGTCCGCGAATTGTATGACGCGTTGTTATCGGAGGAAGAAAATTCGGCTCCGCCGAAACCGGAGCCCCCGCGCCATAAAATCACGCCGGCCCACCACCAGGAAACGCCGGAGCCACCCGCGCCGGTGGCCGCCGCGCCCGAGCCGGGCATGCCCGCTTACCAGGCGCCTTCGATCCCTCAACCCGCCGAACCGGCGCCCCCGCCGGAAGAAAACCCCGCCCCGGCCCCTCCCCCACCCCCGGTCATAGTGGAGCCGGTCAAAGCCGCGGAACCTCTGCCTACCATTAAAATTCAAGCGCCGCCGGTAACGCCGCCGCCCAGTTTCCCGGCAATATCGCCCGATGCGGAGGCGCTGTTCGAGCACAAACAGGTGAAAGAATTGTCGGAAAAATTGTCCGAACTGCCCATACCCGACCTGCGCAAAGCCGTTTCCCTGAACGATAAACTCCTGCTCACCCGCGAATTGTTTGGCGGCGACAACCAGGCTTTCGACAATGCCATTGATACCCTGAACAGTTTTCAGCGAATGGAACAGGCCAAATCATACCTCTTGGATCATTGCGTCATGCGCTACCGCTGGACCGAGAAAAAACGCGCGGAAACGGCCAAGAACTTTATCAAATTCGTGCGCCGCCGCTATAGCTGATGAAAAGCCTCGTGGTCGGCCAGGGAATTGCCGGCGCCGCGCTGGCCCTGACGCTGATGCAGCGGGGCGTGACAGTACACATAGCCGACGCGGGTTATCCCTATCCATCATCGGGCGCCGCCGCCGGTATTATCAATCCCGTCACCGGCAAACGTTTCGTCAAATCCTGGGGCTTCGACACTTTTTACCCCGTCGCGCGGGCATTTTACCGCGAGCTGGAGGCCGAATGGCAATGTGCGCTCTGGCACGAGCAACCCATCCTGCGCTTGCTGGAAACCGCGCAACAGACCAACGACTGGGCTTCCCGCATGGCCGACCCCGAATACATGCACATTATGGACGAACGGCCCGACGCCGGCGCCTGGTCGGCTTTCCTCAAACCCGCCCCGCTGACCGGCGGGATACGGCAGGCCGCGCGCGTCGATTTTCCGCTGCTGCTCGGCGCGTTTCGCCAAAAAATGACCGCCGAAGGGTTGTTCCTGGAACAGGCTGTTCCGCCCGACACCGCCCTGCAACTGGTCAATGACTACGACTACATCATCTTTTGCGAAGGCTACCGCGGACGCGACAATCCGTTTTTTCCCGGTATGCCCTGGCAGTTGTCGAAAGGCGAAGGGTTTATCTTTCGTTTTACGCAACCTGGCGCGGAGGTATTGCAGGAAATGGTTAAAAGCGACCTGATGATCGTGCCCCTGGGAAACGGCCTGTTTTGGGCGGGCGCCAGCAACGACTGGGCTTTTGAAGACAACGGCGCCACCGCCGCCGTACAACAAGGGCTCGATGAACGCCTTTCAGGCATATTGTCCGCTCCTTATGAGATCGTGCAACGGTTTGGCGCCATACGCCCCACGGTGAAAGACCGGCGCCCCTTCCTTGGCATCAGCCCGGTGCACCCGAAAATGGTCATTTTTAACGGACTGGGGACGAAGGGGGCGCTGCTGGCGCCGTATTGGGCCAAGCGGTTGGCGGGTTATTTGCTGGAAGGCGATAAACTGAACCCGGAAACGGATATTCAGCGGTTTTTTTGAAAAAACTTACTAAAAAATACCACCTGGTAATCCACCGCGTTTCCCCAATACGCGTCGTTGTGTTCCCCCGGCCGCTCGGTGTATTCATGCGGAATATCCGCTTCGAGCAGGCGGCGGTGCATTTCGCGGTTGGTTTCCAGGAAAAAATCGTCTAAGCCGCAGTCGATGATCAGTTGCAGCCCGACATCTTTGAGTCGGGGTACAAGATTGACCACCGAATGGGTTTCCCAGTTGTCCCAGTATTCGTCGGGTTTGCCGAGCACGCCCTGCAGATCCCAATCGTTTCTTCGGAAAGGGCGCAGGTCGAGTCCGCCGGCCATGCTGCCGGCCGCGCCGAAAACATCGGGGTTTCGGATGGCGAGGTAAAGCGCGCCGTGCCCGCCCATGCTCAGTCCGGAAATGGCCCGGCCGGCGCGGTCGCGGCGGGTATGGTAGTAATAATCCACGTTGAGCACCACTTCCTTCGCAATATGCGTTTCATAACGCACCGCTGAATCCACCGGGCTATCCAAATACCAGCTGTCGTAGCCGCCGTCGGGGCACACGATAAGCATTTGCTGCCGGTCGGCGTGTTCACGCAGTTGGGGCGCGTCGCCCAGCCAGCCGGCAAAATTGCCGCTCCAGCCGTGCAGCAGGTACAACACCGGGTATGGCTGCCCGCCAAACGTATAATTTTCGGGAAGCACGACCAGACACTTGATCGTTTTCCGCATGGAGGGGCTGTAAATTTCCAGCGTGTCGACCTTTGCAGCCAAAGCAACGTTTGATATAAACAACAGAAATAAAAGCCTGAACATATCAGAACCTCGACTCGACGTAGTAGGGCAGCATGGCGCGCCAGGTTGGCCAGTCGTGGCGCATGTCCCAACCCCATACATCCAGCTCGTGCGGAATACCTTTGGAGGACAAAATACCCGACAGGCGGCGCGAGGCTTCGGGGTCTTCGTAATCGCCCGATCCGGTGAGGATATGGATGTGCTGCATGCGTTGCAGGCGCGGCAGGTTATAATCGTCGTTCAGGCTGGGCAGGTAATGGGCAGGAGAATTGAAATAAACGTCCTCGTCGAAATACCCTTTGGTGTAGGTGGTCAGGTCATACACACCCGACATGGCGATGGTGCCGGCGAACAGATCCGGGCGGCGGAAACACAGGTTGGCCGCGTGCAGGGCGCCCAGCGAAGCGCCGCTGGTGATGATGGGCGTATCGTCGCTGCTGTGCATGCGAATGAACGGCACTACCTCGTTCTCCACGTATCCGTTGAATTGCTGGTGCCGGATGGCTTTATGCCTCGGGTGCATGTGGTTGTTCAGCCAGGCTTCGGAGTTGATGCTGTTGATGGAAAAGACCTTCACCTTACCCGCGTTGATATGCGGCTCCAGAACGGAAATCAAGTGAAACCGTTCGTATTCCAGGTAATCGGCAGCCGCCGTGGGCAGGAGCAGCAAGGCAAAGCCAAAATGCCCGTACACGGCAATTTCCATGTTTTTGTTGAGCCGCGGGCTAACCCACTGGTGTATTTCTCTATGCATAAAATGGGAGAAGTTGGTTCTGTTTTGCCACAAAAGTAGAAAGAAGAATTAATCTTAAATTAAAAACATTTTGTTTGTATTTTTAAAACAAAAAATTACCTTTGCCGCTCTCAAGACAAAATTTTTTAACAACTCAATATTTACGTTATGGAAATGACAAAAAACGCGATCAGCTGGTTTGAAATCCCGGTGGCCGATTTCGAGCGCGCCAAAAAATTCTACCAAACCATTTTCGACTACGAAATGCCGGAAATGTCAATGGAAGGCGTAAGAATGGGCATCCTGCTGCACGACCGCGACAATGGCGGCATCGGCGGCGCCATTTGCCGCGGGCAAGGTTATAAACCCGCCGGCGAAAACGGCCCGAAAGTATATCTCGACGGCGGCGACGACCTCAACACCGTGCTCCACCGCGTGAGCGGCGCCGGCGGCCAGGTCATTCTGCCCAAAACGCCCATCGGCGAGGATATGGGACAGTTTGCCTTTTTTGCAGACACAGAAGGGAATGTGGTTGGGCTGTACTCTATCCGTTGATTTGTTGATTTGGGCCAAATCAACAAATCAACTTAAATGCTTCCCCCAAAACTCCACCGTCCTTTGCCAGGCCAGTTTGGCCGCGGCCTCGTTGTAGCGCGCCGCGGAGGTGTCGTTGTGAAAAGCGTGCTGGACGCCTTCGTATACGTATTGCTCGTATTGGATGCCGGCTGATTTGAGGGCTTCCTCGTAGGCTGCCATGCCGGCGTTCACCCGTTCGTCGAGGGCGGCGTAGTGCAGTTGCAGGGCGGCTTTAATTTTGGGCACGTCAGCCAGTTCGGGTTGCCGTCCGTAAAAAGCCACTGCCGCGCGCAGGGCCGGTACGTTCACCGCCAGCATGTTCGACATGGCGCCGCCCCAGCAAAAACCGACACAACCGAAGCGTCCGTTGCAGTCTTTGCGCGTGGCCAGGTAATCGAATGCCCGGATGAAATTTTGCAACGCTTCTTTAATGTCCAGTTGGGTAAACAGTTTCCGGGCCTCGTCCTCATTGGCTGGCGTGCCGCCGAGGGGTGAGAGGGCATTTGGCGCTATGGCCAGGAACCCGGCCTGTGCCGCCCGGCGCGTCACGTCTTCGATGTGCGCGTTTCTGCCCCGGTTTTCGTGGATAACGACCACTGCGGAATACGCTTTCTCCCCTTTGGGCCGGGCCACGTAGGTATGCATGTCGCCCGTATAACCGGGGTAGCTGACGTATTCCGTGTACAGGTCCTCCGCCGGGGTTATATCCGCCGATCTGTAATCAGATTCCAGCGTTGGCAG
>CALEYM010000572.1 GCA_937926185.1 uncultured Bacteroidota bacterium
GCATGAATTTTGGTTTGGGCCTCGCGTAAAAATTTTTATATGGTAAAGTAGAACTAATTTCGCCGGGGAAAAATCAGCAATCATCAGCAATGGCTGCAAAGAAGACAATCAAAACGCAGACAAAACCCACCCGCCCCGCCTCAAGCCACCCCGCCGCACCAAAAGCGGAACCTACTTCATTTTTTCAGCCCGGTTTCTGGTCGCAGCACCGGTTTCCGGCCCTGGCGCTTTTGGCGCTCGCCTTCATCCTGTATGGCATCACGGTGGGATACGGTTACATCCAGGACGACCAATTGATGATCTGGGACAACTCGTTCGTGCAAAAAGGTTTTGCCGGCCTGCGCGAAATATTCTCCTACGACACCCTGCTGGGGTACTACAAAGACCCGAAACTGATGCTGGAAGGCGGGCGTTACCGCCCGCTGCCTTTGGCTACCTACGCCATCGAAATCGGTATTTTTGGCAAAAACAACCCCGGTATTGCCCATTTTTTCAACGTGTTGTTGTATGCCGCCACAGGGATACTCCTGTACCGGATTTTGCTGGCCATGTTCCCGGCGCAGCCGGCATCGAAATGGTATTGGGGCATACCGTTTCTCGCATCCGCCATCTTTCTTTTACATCCGCTGCACACCGAACCGGTGGCCAACATCAAGGGCCGCGACGAGATCCTGGCCCTGTTGTTCAGCCTGGGCGCCCTGTACGCTACCATGAAATATTTCGATACCCTGCGCGGCGGTTGGCTCGCGGGAGCGGGTTTATCTTTATTTCTGGGTTTGTTATCCAAAGAAAATGCCGTCACGTTCCTGGCCGTTATCCCCCTGACCCTTTGGGTGTTTTCGCGTATTGCGCCGGGGCGCATCCTGAGTTCCGGCCTGGTGCTGGCAGTTGCCGTACTGTTGTTTGTGGTCATTCGCCATAAAGTTCTTGGCTACACGGTAAGCCCCGTCAAACCCCAGGCAGAACTGGTGCTCGATCCCTTCCTCGGCATGAACGCGGGGGAGAAATTTGCCACCATCTTTCTCACGCTGGGCTGGTACCTGAAGTTATTCGTATTTCCCCATCCACTGACGATCGATTACTACCCCTATCACGTCCCAAAGGTCGGCTGGAGCGACTGGCGGCCCATATTGTCGCTGCTGGTTTATTTAGCCCTGGGCCTTTGGGCTGTGCGTCATGTCCTTAAGGCACGGAAATCGCCGGCGGGCGCTCAAAACCCAGAAGCGGATTGGCATATCCCGGCATATTGCATCCTGTTTTACCTGCTGACCGTCAGTGTGGTGTCCAATATTTTCGTGTCCACCAGCACCTTCATGAATGAGCGGTATTTGTACATGCCTTCTGTCGGTTTCAGCCTGTTGCTGGCCTGGTTTGCGGCGGCAAAACTGCCTGCCTTGTTACAAACACCGGTACATCGGCCTGCCTTCGCCGGCCTTGCCCTGATCGGACTGGTCGCCGTGTTATACGGTGTCCGGGTATGGACGCGCGTACCCGACTGGGGTGGCGACGGCAGCCGGCTGGTGCAATCGGCGCTGGAAGTTGGGCCCGACAGTTACCGGGCCAACTATTACTACGGCGCCATGCTGTACGAACAACGCTATCGCAAAATGCAAAGCGACACCAGCGCGGCAACGGCCCCGGCGCGCAAGGCGCTGGTTGATTCCCTGAATACCTATATCGACCGTTCGCTGGAAATAAACCCCGGCTACCGGCTGGCCGGAACCATGAAAATCACGCTTGCCGCGGCCCGGTACCGCGAAGACCGGAACCTGGACAAAATGCTCCGGGAATTCGAAACTTTGATCAAAAACCAGCCGTACAACGGCGACATGCTGACCAATTTACTGAACGTACTCCGGTCGCTGAAAGGCTCCGATCCCAATATTTACAACTTTTTCTGCCACCGCGTGGGTTTCGAATTTTATTTTAAACAAAAATACGACCTGAACGGCGCGGCGGAATTCCTGAACCTGGCGCTGCATAATTACCCGCTGGACCGGACGCTCATCCAGGACCTGCTCGACGTGTACACCGCCATGGGCGACCAGGGTAAAATGGCGGAAATGAAGGCGCGTTTGCAGGCCCTGCCGGCGGGCGGCGGGAACTGAGCGCACATTGAAATGTTGCAGGGCTTTGATCAGGAAAGAGTTACGTGTATAGTTTCAGCCTTTCCAAGTTTTTGAAACTTGGAAAGTCTGCACGAACCGAACAGACTGTTATTTTTGCCCAATGTTCGCATATCTAAAAGGAGAGATCACTTTTCGCGCGCCGGCCTACGTCACACTCGAAGTGGGCGGCGTAGGGTATCACGTCAATATTCCGCTCAGCACCTTTACGGCCCTGGAAGGCGTGGCGCGCGCCACCCTGTACACGCATTACCATGTCACGGAAGACGCACATACGCTGTACGGTTTTGCCACGCAAATGGAGCGCAACCTGTTCGTGCAGCTCATCAGCGTAACAGGGGTGGGCCCCACCTCCGCCCTGCTGCTGCTGTCGGCCATGTCGGTCGATGAAATCCGCTCGGCCATTATCGCCGAACAGGCGCACGTGCTGCAGCGGGCGAAGGGCATCGGCCCCAAAGCCTCCAAACAGATCATCCTCGACCTGAAAGACAAGCTGGCCCGGGAAGCCCCTGAAGGCCCCGTGCTGCTGCCCATGGCCGACAACGCCGTGCGCGACGAAGCCTTGTCCGCCCTGATGGCGCTGGGTATCAACCGCATAGCCGGGCAAAAGGCGCTGAATCAAATCCTGAAAGAACAGCCCAATCTGACGAAAGTGGAGGATTTGATCAAGGCGGCGCTGAAGGGGTTGGCGTGAGATAAAAGAAGGCTGCAATTCGGCAGAATGCTGGCTGTGGAATATGAAAGTTCTAAAAACTTGATTGATAAATACATCGGCAATGACTAAACACGAAAATATCTATCAGGAATTAAAAAAACAATTTTCGGATAAGGAAATTGTGGATAGATACGTATTGCCCGAAGACCTGAATGAGCAGGAAAAACGGGAAATTGAAACCCGGTTCAGGGA
>CALEYM010000573.1 GCA_937926185.1 uncultured Bacteroidota bacterium
GGTCGTGTGGTCAGGGAGAAACGGCCATTTCTACAAACGTTAGACCTCTCCGAGGTCATCCGTGCATTTAACGTGTCTGCCTTGGGGGAGTTGGTGGAGTTAATACGCGCAAAATTTCCTTTATTCATTCCTCAACAAATTATTTTGAACAAAGAAAAAGGCTACAAGCCAGAAAATGACGTGTAGCCTCTTTTTTTAGTTTATGAAGGTTTATGAGGGTTTATGAAGTTTATATTAAACCCTCATAAACCCTCATAAACCCTCTACTGCACATCCCACCACACCCGCGTATTCAGGTCATCGGCGCCCTGGCGGGCCACGGCGGCAGTGATGTTGGCTTCGTTGTTGGAGTATTCGTGGGTTGGGTATCGCAGGCGGCGCGGGATCTTCCCACCGGTGATATCGGTCGGGAAAGTGGTCGGCGTCAGGTCGGGAAATCCGGTGCGGCGCCAGTTGGCGAAGGCCTCGTATTCGTTCAGGAAGGTGGCGGCCCAGTATTGTTCGGCGATTTGCTGGAGCGCGTTATTCGCGTTGAACGGATTGGCCAGCAGGTACAGGTCTACCGCGGCCGGCGGGATTGCTCCTGCCGGATCATACTGACTCAAATAGGTCAAAGCCGCCCGTACGCCGTTTTCGTAGTGGCCAGCCGCGGTGCCGCCCACGTTCCAGTTGCGGTGTGCGGCTTCGGCGAGCAGCAGTTCCACTTCGGCATAAGTTTGCAGGAAAGTCGGGCCGTTCATTTTACCTACGACGGCCAGATTCGGCGCAATATAACCGTCCAGGCCATTGACCGGGTAGCCGGGCGCTCCGGAGATCGGTTTGTTAGCCAGATCGTAGCCGTTGGGCATGCCAAAGGTAGTGAGCGGGTTGATGTTGCCGTCCGGGTTTTTGCCGTACACGAACAGGCGTGGGTCGCCTTTGCTTTTCATCCAGTTGACGAATGTTTGGCTCAGGCGCATGTTCGGCGATTCGTAGGACAGGTTCATAACGATACTGTTGCGGCAGGGCGTCAGGCGGTCGGTGGAAGCGTCGTGGTTCACCAGTGCATTGTCGTCGTTGCTGGTCATCACGCCGGCTGCGGCGGCTTTTTCAGCCCATTGTTGCGCTTTGGAGGCGTTCACCTTGCTGAGGCGCATGGCCAGGCGCAGCATCAGGGAGTTGGCGAATTTTTCCCATTTTGCAATGTCGCCGTCGAATATCAGGTCGCCGGATATTATTTCGCCGTTATTGGGGTCGAGGCCGTTGGCGGCGCTTTCCAGCTCGTTCAGCATATCGTCGTAGATGCTTTCCTGATCATCGTACTTGGGCGTAAAAATCTGCTCGTAAAAGCCCAGGCCCGCTTCCGAATACGGCACGTCGCCATAAATGTCGGTGATGCGGTGGAAGATCGCGGCTTTCATGATGCGACCCATGTTGTGCAGGTTTTTGTATTGCGGTTTGTCTTGCGTAAACCGCACCAGGTCGACGACGTATTTCACCTGTTCGTCGTAGGCGCGTTCAAAGTAGGAGGCTTCGTATGTGGTATTGTTCCGGCTTTTGTCGCCCACCCAATAGCCGTTGACGTTGGCCAGGTGTTGCATCATCACGCTGAAATAGATCAGGTTGGTGCGCCAGGTTTCGTAAGCGAAATCGGTGCTGCCGGTGTAGCGCAGCTGGGCGCTGGTGAGCAGGGAGTTGGGATCGAATGCATTGGCCCCGGCGGAAGATGGGTCGGTGTTGATTTCGGTGAAATCTTTTGTGCAGCCCTGGGCGAAAAGCACAAACCCGGCCAGTAGTATAGTGAATTTATGGATGAATCGTTTCATATCATTTTAATTTAATAAATGAAATTGCGGAGTTTTCAAACTTCGAACGTCCTGCCTGCCGGCAGGCAAACCTCGAACTTTTAAAACTTCACGTTCAGCGCCAGGCCTATCGAACGCGTCGTTGGCAGGCCGGCGAGTTCCAGCCCCTGGGCGTTGGTGTTGTTGTAGTTCGATTCCGGATCGATATTGTCCGTCTTTTTCATCAGGATGGCCAGGTTTCGGCCCACGGCTGAGATCGTCAGGTTCTGGATACCGATTTTCTGGGTCAGGTTGGCCGGAATGCTGTATCCGAGGGTTACCTGGCGCAGTTTGATAAAGCTGGCGTCGTAAACAAACAGTGAGCTGATATCATTCAGCGCGTTGTAGTACTGCTGGGCGCTCACGGCAACGGCATTGTTTTCACCGGTCGCCTGGTCGATGCCGGCGGCTACGATCTGGCCCTCGCGGCCCTCGAGCGTGGCTTTATGCACGCCAAAGCCGTAAGCATAGGTTTCGGTAGCCGAATAAATTTTACCGCCGTATTTGAAGTCGATCAGTGCGCCGAGACGGATATTGCCAATGCGTAAATCGTTGTTCCAGCCGCCGGTTACCTTGTGTACGCCCGTGCCCATGTCGAGCAGCTCGCCCTGTTGCGGCAGGCCGTTGTTCAGGAGGATGCGGCCCTGGTCGTCGCGTCTGTAGTCGAACGCTTTGATGTTGGCGAAGGGCAGGCCCACCGTTTGATGGATAAATGCCGCTTGCGTGCGCGATTGGTCTACCTGCAGGGTGGTCAGTTCGCCGGCGAGGTTCACTACTTCGCTGTTGTTGTAAGCGAGGTTGACAGA
The DNA here is from genome assembly GCA_937926185.1 of uncultured Bacteroidota bacterium. Lineage (GTDB taxonomy): Bacteria > Bacteroidota > Bacteroidia > Chitinophagales > Saprospiraceae > M3007. The sequence continues at coordinate 2,630 of CALEYM010000573.1, forward strand.
GGTGGTCCAGGCAAAGTTTTTGCCGCGCACCGCGTCGAGGCTCAGCAAACCTTCTATGCCGGTGTTGGTTACCTCGCCGAGGTTGAACACCGCGGTGCCGTAACCGGAAGTGCCCGAAATGGAGGCCGCCACGATGTCGTTCGTGGTTTTTTTATTGTACCAGGTCAGGTCGACGCCGAGGCGGTTGTTGAGGACGCGCAATTCGACGCCAGCCTCCAGTTCGGAAATGCTCAGCGGCTTCAGGTCCTTGTTCGGGATGGAGCTGTTGGCGATATTCCCGATCGGATTGCCGTTGATGGTGCCGCCGATGTTGTAATACAGCTGCGTTTGATACGGCTGTGCGTCGCCGCCGACGTTGGCGTAGGCCAGACGCAGTTTGCCGTAGTTCAGGAAAGAACTTTGCAGGGCCTCGGAAAACACCCAGGAGGCGCTGACCGAGGGGTAGAAGTAAGACGGATTGACGAGCGTGGAATACCAGTCGTTGCGCCCGGTAATATTGATATAGAATTGATGCGCCAGGTCGAATTCGGCAAAGCCGAATACGGAGTTGATGCGCCAGCGGCCCAGATAATAATCGAAATTTCGGCTGGTAGTGTTGCCGAGCGCGTACAGGTACGGGATCACGAAGTTGTTGCCAAACGAGTTGATGTTTTCCGAACGGCGGTCCATGCGGTTGGCGCCCACCCCGGCATTGATGCCGAAGTTTTCGCTGAACGAGTGGGCCGCGCCGATCAAACCTTCCAGGTTGCGCTCGGAGAAGTTGCGGCTGCCTTCCGTCATGCCGCCGGCCGGATTGTATTCGGTGCCGGAGGGCGTCACCGAGGTGGCGCGGTTGGCAAAAAAGTCCTGTCCGATGCGCCCCTGCACGTACAGCCAGTCGGCGAGGTCATAGCGGATGGTGGCGGCGCCGAGGATGCGGTCTTTGGCCGAGTTGTTGAAGAACTTATAGGCGCCGAAATAGGGATTGGTAATGAATCCGTTATCGTTAAACTCCTGTTCGGAGCCGTCGCGCTCGGAGCCTTCGCCGTCGAAGCCGGCCAGCAGGCTTTGGTCGACGTTGGCCGGCAGGAAATTGATGGCGAAGTTGGGGTTGCCGGGCGAGTCGCTCAGGTTGGAACGGTGTTCGGCGCGTTCGCGGGTGTAGTTGGCTTTTAGCTCGGCGCTGAGGCGGCCTTGTTTGATGTTGATGCCGGCGTTGAAATTCTGCCGTTTCAGCTCGTTGGCCGGGATAATACCCGTGTTGCCGAGGTGGGAGATGGAGAAACGGGCGCCGAGGCTTTCGTTTCCGCCTTCGAGGGCCAGCGTGTTGATGTGCGTCAGGCCGGTTTGGTAAAAATCTTTCGCGGCAATTCCTTTGGCCGTGTAAGGCCGCTGCACGCCGTCGAATTCGTAGGCCTGTTGTCCGCTCATCCGGGCGCCCCAGCTGCTCATGCCGGTGTTCAGCCCTTCGGATGCCGTGGCGGGCGCCGCGCCGAGCGTGCCCTGGCCGTACTCCTGCTGCCAGTCGGTGAGGATGACTGGCATGTCGGCCTGGAGGTTGCTTGTCCACTCTACGCCGATGCCTTTGCGGGCTTTGCCGGTTTTTGTCGTGATCAGGATAACGCCGTTTTTAGCGCGCGAACCGTACAATGCCGCCGCGGTAGCGCCCTTGAGCACGGTGATGGTTTCGATGTCGTCGGCGTTCAGGCTGGAAATGCCGTCGCCGAAGTCGGCCCCGCCCCACAGCCCCGCGCTGCCGAGGTTGCTGTTGTCCATCGGGATACCGTTAATGATGAACAGGGGTTGGTTGTCGCCCGAAATAGAGGTGTTTCCGCGGAGCGTGATCCGGCTGGAGCCGGCTGGGCCGGAAACGGTGCTGGAGATATTCAGCCCGGCCACCCGGCCCGTGAGCGAGTTGATGACGTTCGTTTCGCGGGCCTGGGTCAGGCTGCTGCCGTCCACCTGCGTTACGGAATAACCCACCTTTTTAGCTTCCTTGCGGATGCCAAGGGCGGTAACCACTACTTCATTGATATTAACGCCGCTTTCCATCAATACGTCTATGGTCGTTTGGCCATTCACGGGCACCGACTTACTGCCGTAGCCGGTGAGGGAGAAGTTCAGGGTAGCAGTGGCGTTGGCCAGGCGAAGGGTGTAGGCGCCGTTGATGTCGGAGACGGTGCCGTTGCGGGTGCCGACCTCTGCGATCGTCACGCCGACGAGCCCTTCCCCGGTGGCTGCGTCAGAAATTTTTCCCGTTACCGTTTGGGCCAGGAGCGGCGAAGCCAGCCAGGCGGCAAACAGGTACAGGCCTGCCACCCAGCGCCACCCGCGGTAGCGTTGTAAGTTTTGTTGCTTCATAATCAATAGGTTTAGTTAACGAAAACAGCTGAATACCCCGGTTTACTTCCATTTTTTAACCGGAGTCCGGCAAAGGTAAAAAAATTTTATGCGCCTGCTGCGCATTATTTTTAAATATATTTTTTCCGTGTTCGCACACGGAACAATAAAAATACGGAATTCAAATCCTTTATTTTAACAGGATGAGATCGGCTATTTCATCGGGGTGATTTTTCAGGGCTGGAAGTCTGTGCGGCAGGATGCATCAGGACACATCCCGTTCCTAAAATACCGGCTTAGGTGAGAAAAGATCAAAGGTAGCCTGGTCTGGTTTATCCGGCTATGACACCGGGCACTCCATGTGGAAATACTGGTCAGGCGGGTTGACGCTTTTCGTCTGCAAAAAACGGCTGTTAGCCCCCTGAAAAATGACATCGATCCTGAAAAGGACGCCGGGAGGTGGGCGTATTGCAACCTGCGGACAGGAGCTGGTGTCTATTATGGCATTCTTCTTTATTGAAATCCTTTTCAAGCCGTCTGACAGACGGCTTTACCAAAGCAACTTTCCATATAAGTTTTATTACTCATTTCAATCCAATTACCATAATGAAAAACATGCTTGCACTGGCGGGCGCCTTCACCGTTTGCGTTGCCGTCCTGTTAGTCTGGATGGATCGCGCGCTGGCCAATCACCTGGAAAAAAACGTATTGCCCGTAACGGAGATCAAAGCGTCCCAAACCGAAACGAAGTTGCCGGAAATACAACTGCCGGAAATCACCATCCGGCCCCTGCCGGAAAAAACCGTGACCCTGAATTTGCCGGAAGTAGTGGTGAAATCAAAACGCTGCTCCGGCGCCTAAACCCTCTAAACCCTCTAAACCCTCATAAACCCTCATAAACCCTCATAAACC
>CALEYM010000574.1 GCA_937926185.1 uncultured Bacteroidota bacterium
AAAAAGAGATTTTATCCTGGATAGTCGAAGCTGAAGAATTTGTACCAAAGTATTTAATATGCAATGCGTATAAACAAAAATTTGATGAAAATACAGGAGAATGGGAGGATCAACCTAAAGAAGACATAGTCTCCAGCTATATAGTTGAAAATGAAATTGAAGAGCCGCAGGATTATAGTGATGTTGATGATGTAATAGGTACTATTGAATTTTAAAACATAAATCATCATAATACTATGAAACTCCGCCGCTCTCATTCCACCACCACCCCTGCCCCCGGCAAATCCGGCCCTTTCCTGTCCAAAACTGGCGAAGGAGAAGGCAATGGCTTGTTCATACCGCCCGCTAATCTTCAAAAAAAGCCGGATGACAATAAAGACCCTGCAAAACCGGAACAACAGGATTCCAATATAGACCGTATCGTTTATGATGGAAGAGAATATGATAAAGTGGTTATTTCGGTGGAAGAGTATGAAGAACACAAAGGGAAAACGGATGACAACGGCGTATTGTATCAATTCTCAACAATAAACAACAAAAGGCAATATTATAAACTGACACCTGTGGGTACGGCAATTGCTGAATACCCGAATGAGGAAATCGTTTATCTGGATGGCAGGAAATATAAAAAAATTATAATTGTTGAACAGGAATACCAGCAGGGAAAGGGTAAAAGCAATGATGAGGGCGTTTTGTTCCGTTCCTATCCGGATCCGAGCGGCAAACGCGGCGTACGACACTTTTTCAAATACGTTCCCGTAAAAAATGCGGAAGACGAAAAACCAAAGGTAAAAATGGATAAAATGGAAAAAATGCCTGCTTCGCTGCCTCAGTTGACGATCCCGGAAATTAAATCGACCCTCCCCCAGGCCACTGAAAAACCGCACCCTCATAATCACCCGCCACCCAGGCTTTATATCCAGTTTCAGGGGAGTTCAACCGCTTATGTGGATGAGGGAACAGCCAAATCTCAGATAAAACAATTGGCCAACTATTTGCGGGAAAACCCCGGTACAGGTGTTCATCTTACGGGCAACACGGGTGGTACAGGGAATACATACCTTGAAGGCAATAGCAAGGCGGTACTCGATCAACCCGCAACGATAGACGGCAGGAATGCAACTACCCGGGACCTTCAGATTGGAAGAGCCCGACGGGTTGAAAAATCATTGATTGAGGATTTTGGTATCGATCCAAAAAGAATCACGGTAGGAACAGGTTCGGAGAAAAACGATGACAAAAACCGCTTTGTAGGCATCCGGATAAAAGAAAAATAAGCCCATGTCCAACCACGCCAACCTCACCCGCGCCCTCGCCCTGCTCCGCTCCGTCATCGCCGCGCGTTTGCAGGTGCATTTAGGGCAGGAAGAAAGTCTGGAAGTCGAAACCGGCGGCTACTTCCGGGACGGCTCGCCGTTCGCCGGTTTTATGGATGCCTACGAACCCTCGTTCGAGGAGTATATCGTCCTGCTGCTGGCCCTGGCGCCGCGGGTGCAGCCGGCCTTTTTCAGCCGGATACTGGCGGAATTTATGCCGGAGGGCGGCGATTTCCCCGAACTCGGCGGCGCCCGCACGGGCCATCACCGCGGCATACAACCCACGGGCGAAACCGCACAGTTCCTGCTGGCCGGCGACGACCTGGAAAAACGCCTCGACGTGCAGGCCATGCTCGGCGGCGATCACTGGTTCGCCCAAAAGAAAATACTCGCGCTCGAATCCGTGCGCGAAGGCGAACCGCCCCTGAGCGGACGCCTGATCCTCGACGACGAAACCGCCGAACTGCTCACCGCCGGACACGTGAGCAAACCGCGTTTCGGCGCCGACTTCCCCGCCGAACGTATTGAAACCGGCCTGGAATGGCCCGACCTGGTGCTCCAGCCGAGCACCCTGCAGCAGATACGCGAAATCGAAAAGTGGATCAAATGGAGCGATACCCTGATGAACGACTGGGGCATGCGCCGCAAGGTCAAACCCGGCTATCGCTCGTTATTTTACGGCCCGCCGGGCACCGGCAAAACCCTCACGGCTTCCCTGCTCGGCAAATACACCGGCCGTGACGTGTACCGCATCGACCTGTCGCGCGTGATCTCCAAATACATCGGCGAAACGGAAAAAAACCTCTCCAAACTGTTCGATAAAGCCGAAAGCAAAGACTGGATACTCTTCTTCGACGAGGCCGACGCCCTCTTCGGCAAACGCACCGGCATCCGCGACGCCCACGACAAATACGCCAACCAGGAAGTGGCTTACCTCCTGCAGCGCGTGGAAGGCTACGACGGATTAGTTATCCTGGCTTCCAACCAAAGGGTGAATATAGATGAAGCCTTCACCCGGCGCTTCCAGTCGGTCATTCACTTCCCCATGCCGCGGCCCGAAGAACGCCTCGAGCTCTGGCGCAAGGCATTTCCCCCGCAAATCGCGGTGGCCGAAGACGTGGACTGGAAACAAATCGCGGCACAATACGAACTCAGCGGCGCCGGCATCATCAACGTCACGCAGTTCTGCGCCCTCGAAGTCCTCGCCGACCAAACCAACCGTCTCGACCGCCGCCGCCTGGAAGCGGGTATTCTGCGGGAGTTTGTGAAAGAAGGGAAAGTGGTTTAACCCGTTAACCCGAAACCCGTTAAACCCAACTCCGGTTATACAGCCCCGCCTCGAAGGCTACGCGGACGAGCCCGGCGGTATTTTTGACGCCCAGTTTCTGGATCAGGTTAAGGCGGTGGGTTTCGACGGTGCATTGGCTGATGAACAATTTCCGGGCGATCTCACACGTCGTATGTTCTTCCACGATGAGGTGGAGGATTTCTTTTTCCCGTTGGGTCAATTCGTTTCCCGGCTTTTTTTTTCGCGGCTGATCGGTGAGCCAGGCGGTGAATACGCGGTTCAGGGAGGCCGGAACGTACAACTCGTCCCCGGCTATTGTGCAGAGCGCCGTCAGTATATCCGTTGCCGGCGAGGTTTTGGGGAGGTACCCCCGCACGCCTTGTTTGAAATAATTTTTGATGTCGGGTATGGAGTCCGAGGCGCCGAAGATCAGTATACGGGTTTTCGGCCATTGCCGGCGGATTTGTTTGATACAATCCATCTCCTGTGCGCAGGGTTGGTTGCCGTCGAGCCATAACAGGTCGGGCTCGTGGAGTAAGTTTTGTTTCAGCATGTCCTCGACCGTGTCATGAACGCCGCAAAGCAGCCATTCAGGTTGAGATTCGATTTGCCGGATTAAAGCCTCCCGCAGCAAAGGGATGGACTCAATTAATAACACCCTCATTGTTTTGGTCCGTTAAAGGTTAGCGGATGTGTTGCCATCGGGGGCGGATTAAAACTGATGGTTTTTTGGGGATTACGCGGCACGGTGGAAAGAGGAAAATAAATTTGGGTAACAGTAGTTTTACCGATACCAAAATCAAGGTAAACAAATACTTTGCCGAAAAAATCAGGGTTCGGTATTTTTTTTTGAATAAACGGTGTTGTTTGCTCAGAAAACGGCAGATATTGCGAATGTTCGCCGGGACGGGATCAGAGAAAGGGAAAAAAGAGTGCTCAGCGCTTAAATTATTTGATAGTTTTGATCGTTTTGGAATACGTCTCTCTTAAGCGATTTACTCATCACTCATCACTCATCACTCATCACTCATCACTCATTATAATCATGTACAAAGTAAAATTCGGCGGTAAAAAAGGCAAAACCATCAACCTGGTGGAAAGCCCCGACATGGTCGCTATTCGCACCAAAGGCAATATGGACATTCACCAGGCGACACTGAACCGTTCCAGCCAGGCCGTGATCGCAAAAACGGAGGAAGTGGCGGCCTTTCCCGAGGCAGGTATTACCGTGCGCCGGGTGACCCATGAAGGCGACCTCGAATCGACCGGCACCAGCGAGCGCGACGAAGCGCGGGCCACCCTGAAGCAGGATGACAGCATACGTTTTGCCGGACGGGTATTGCAGGATTCGGAGAGCGGAGAGGTGATGTTGTACACCGAAAACTTTTTTGTCAAATTCAAAGACGATACGCCGGAAAAAGACTGCCTGGCGGTCATCGACAAATACAAACTAAAGATCAAAAACAAATTGCCCTTTGCCCCGAACTCCTATTTCGTGGAAGCGCCGGAGGGCACCGGCCTGGAAGTGTTCAATATTGCTGAAAAAATTTTAGAGGAGAAACAGGTGGAATTTTGCCACCCCGAACTGGTGCAGGAGCGCCGGTTCAAGGGGGTGAACCCCCTTCAATGGCACCTGGCACAAACGAAAATCAACGGTCAATTGGTTGACGCCCACGTCAATATCGAAAAAGCCTGGGCAAAAACCAAGGGTAAAGGCGTCACTATCGCCGTTATCGATGACGGCATCGATATCGACCATCCCGAATTCGCCGGCAGGGTGGTGCACCCCTTCGACGCGACGATCAACAGCAACGACCCCCGGCCCAAATCGGCCGACGACAATCACGGCACCGCCTGCGCCGGCGTAGCCTGTGCAGCCGGCCTGCCCAACGGCGCTTCCGGCACCGCCCCCGAAGCCAACCTCATGCCCATCCGTTTGCGCAGCGGCCTGGGAAGCATGGCCGAAACCAACGCTTTTGTGTGGGCTGCCGACCACGGCGCCGACGTCATTTCCTGCTCCTGGGGCCCCAACGACGGCAAATGGTGGGAACCCATGGATCCCGTGCACAACCGCTTCACCGCCCTGCCCGACAGTACCCGCCTGGCTATGCAATACGCGCTCACCAAAGGCCGTGGCGGCAAAGGCTGTGTCATTTTGTTTGCCGCCGGCAACGGCAATGAAAACACCAAAAACGACGGCTACGCGAGCTATCCCGGCGTGATAGCCGTGGCTGCCTGCAATGATACCGGCAGGCGCAGCGTGTACAGCGACTACGGCGACTCGGTGTGGCTCTGTTTCCCCAGCGGCGATTTCGGCTGGCCGCCCTTCCAGCACCCCGACCCCCTCAGTGAAGGCGTACGCACCACCGACCGGCTGAACCAGGCCGGCTACGATGGCGCCAATTATACCAACTCCTTCGGCGGCACCTCCGCCGCTTGTCCCGGGGTTGCCGGCGTGGTAGCCCTCATGTTGTCTATCAATCCAAATCTCACGCCACCGCGGGTAAAGGAATTGCTCCGCGACGCCTGTGTGCGCATCGATCCGGTCAACGGGCAGTACAATGAAAACGGCCACAGCAAATATTACGGTTACGGCCGCGTCGATGCCGGGCTGGCCGTGGAAAAAGCCCTGAAAGCCGCCCAGCCGGCTGCCGGCACATCTGCCGTCGCGGGCCGGGTACGCTTCCACACCGGCGCCGAAGCCGAACTAACCGACGGCAATCTTGCCGGCGAAGGAAAGCCCGTCCGGCGTGTACTGGGCTTCCGCCTGCAACTGAAACCGCCCGTCGCGGGCCTTAAACTGCGCTATAAAGTCAACACATCCGACGCCGGTATCGTCCAAAATCAGGCAGAGGGAGACTACGCCGGCACGAACAACAAAAGCAGGCGTATTCTGGGATTTACCGTGGAACTGGAAGGCGCCGATGCCGGGCAGTACGAACTCCGCTACAGCGCCCAACTGAAAGACCGCAAAACCCTGGCCAGGGCCAAAAACGGCGCCTGGTGCGGCACAGCAAAAAAGACGGGGCGGACAGTGGAGGCGCTGTCGGTATCCCTGGTCAGGAAGCCTTGATCTTTATACCCGGAAAATCACTATCTTTGGACATGCAAATCAAATTGTTTGCTCTATGACCTATTCCGTATCCACGCCTGCTGAATACCTCGAAGCCATTCCCCAGGAACGCCGCGCGGCTTTTGAAAAACTGCGTGAAACCATCGTTGAAAATCTGCCCGACGGTTTCCAGGAAAGCGTCGATGGCATGATCGGATACTGCGTACCGCACCGGCTTTACCCGGCAGGCTATCATTGCAATCCCAAACAGGCGCTGCCTTTTGCGGGCATCGCCTCGCAAAAGCATTTTATCGCCTTGTACCACATGGGATTGTATGCCAACGAGGAATTGCTCGAATGGTTTGTTTCCGAATATCCAAAATACAGTAAAAAGAAACTGGACATGGGCAAAAGTTGTATCCGCTTCAAAAAACCGGACGATATTCCCTTCGAACTGATCGGACAACTGATGCAAAAGATGAGCGTGGAGGATTGGGTACAATTATACGAGTCGGTGTTGAAGCGCTGATTTTTTCAGTATAGAGGACTTCGTGTAAAACTAAAAAGTTTTACCGCCCGGTGGCAAACCGCAGCTTGTAATCCATACTGACCTTGCCCTGCCGGATATTTTCGAGTTTGCGCTGGATAAGCCGTTTTTTCAAGGGCTTCAGGCGCTCCGTAAACAAAATGCCCTCGATGTGGTCGTACTCATGCTGGATCACGCGCGCATTGATTCCCGTAAAAGTTTCTTCGTATTCCTGGAAATTTTCGTCCTGATAGCGCAAGCGTATTTGCGGCGGGCGCTCCACGTCGCCCCGGATGCGCGGGATGCTGAGACAGCCTTCTTCGTAAGTCCAGAGGCTGCCGCTCTCGTCGACCATTTGCGCGTTGATAAATACCTTTTTAAAACCGGGCTCCGTGTCGCCGTCTTTTTCGTCTTTTTCCAGTTGCAGCGTGTCTATGACAAAGAGCCTGACGGACATTCCCACCTGCGGCGCGGCCAGGCCCACCCCGTCGGCATGGTACATGGTTTCCCACATATCGGCGATCAGTTGTTCCAGACCCTCAAAGCCGGGTTCTATCGAAGCAGCCACTTTTTTCAGTACGGGCTGACCGTAAGCGTAGATCGGAAGGATCATTGAGTGATTGAGTGATTGAGTGATTGAGTGATTGAGTGATTGAGTGATTGAGT
>CALEYM010000575.1 GCA_937926185.1 uncultured Bacteroidota bacterium
GTATTTTCAAATTGTCGATCATTTTTTTAGTTTAGAAGGTTTTTTAGACTTTGGACGCCCGCGGCGTCCATTCAGAGAAGAAATTCATTGAAAAAGCAGAACCGTGTGCTGATATTGGCGTGTGAACAAACAGCAACAAACACTCCGATTCTGCCCGCCCTTTTTGCCACTACCATTACGGCAATCTGACAAAGGTATTAAAGTGTTGGCAGGTAGGCGAACGCGATTTTCGGTACTTTATCCGGGACTTTTTACCGTCGCATTGCCTTCACTAAGACTATTATAATAAATTTCTAACCCCGTTCTAAGCGCCGTGCAGTAAGAGCCAGCTCAATTTGCAGCCCTAATTCAAACTAACACGCGCTTATGTTCAGACTTTACATTTGTACGGCAGCGTTCCTGCTGCTGTCCGTTTCCCTGCACAGCCAATTGCCAACCGACTTACAGTTTGTGCCCAAAGGCAGTATCTGCGCCGGGGTCAACTACGGGTACAATGCCTGGAGCAAATATTGGGAAGGCGAAACCCTCCGCGAAAACGGCAACGTCGGCACGGTGAGCCGCCAGCAGATCACCGCCGGCGCGATGATCGGCGTCATGGACCGGGTGAATGTCATCCTGATGCTGCCTTATGCCCTGACCAAGGCCAGTCAGGGTACGCTAAAGGGTCAAAATGGCCTTCAGGATTTTTCTTTACACCTTAAAGGCAAATTTGCCGAACCCCGGTTGGGACCCGGCAAAATTATCCTCGGCGGTGTACTCGGTTTTTCCACGCCCGTCAGCAAATACCTGGTCGATTTCGCGCCCCTGAACCTGGGCGCCGGCACCACCAACCTGTCGTACCGCCAACTGATCAATTACCAATTGGACAAAGGCTTTTTCGCCAGCCTCCGGGCCAACTACACCTATCGTTCGAACATTCCGAACATTCACCGGGATTTCTACTTCGATCAGGGACAAGCGCACTATTCCAATGAGGTTCGGGTCGACGACATACTGGACTGGACGGGGGCGCTCGGTTTCAGCAACAAAAAAATGTTCGCTGAAATCAGTTACAACACGGTGAATACCCTCGGCGGAAGCGATATCCGCATCTGGGATCCGGGGTTTCCTACCAATAATATGGATTTTTCCACCCTTGCCGGTCGCTTCGATTATTATTTCTCGGAATCCGGCGGACTGAATTTGTCGCTCAGCGGCGGTTATACGCTCGCCGGCAGAAACACCGGCCAGGCCTTTTTCGCCGGTATCAGCGTGAATTATCAATTCCCGGTTTGGGGTGGTCGCCAATGATTTTTTATTTCAATACAAAAAAACAATAGAAATGAACATCAGAATTATACTGCTTGCATTTGTCTGCGGCATGTTTTCTTTTATTGCGTGCAAGGAAGACGTTGCGCCCGTCCCCGATTTCGAGGCATTCGAATACTCCACGGAAGACGCCGGCGCCGGCGCCTGGAAAACAATCCATCTGGCATCGCCTACCCAAGTGCCTGTACCTGCTCCTGCCGACCCGGGCTCGCCCGAATACCTCGCCGAACTGGCCGCCCTCAAGGCATGGAGCGCCAACCCTTCTGCCGAACAACAGGAACTGATCGGCCACTGGTCAACGAACGGCGTCATCCGATGGAATGAAATTGCGCGGGAACTGGTGGCCAAATATTTCATTTTCCCAAAGCCCAACGCCGATGGCACTTACCCACTGCCCAGCGGCGCCAAACCCGGCGAGTATCCCTTGTTCCCCTTGTCCACGCCGCCTTATGCCGTGCGGGCTTACGCTTACCTGGGCGCGGGCAGCTACGATGCCCTCGTTGCCGCCTGGCATTACAAATACCAGTACAACCGCCGGGCGCCGTCCACCCATGATGCTACCATATCGACGCACCTGCCCGTTCAGAATGTCCCCTCCTATCCTTCCGAAGACGCGGTCCTGGCCGGTTTTTCCCGCACCTTGCTGGCGTTCATGTTTCCAAACGACGTGGCTTACCTGAATCAGCAAGCCGAAAACCACAAAAATACCCGCCTTTGGGCAGGCCAAAATGTGCAAAGCGACCTTGCCGCCGGCGACTCGCTGGGCCGGGCCATCGCAAACATTTTTATCAACAGGGCCAAAGGCGACAAAATGGGCGCCACCCTCGGCAACCAGGCAGTGTGGGACTCGATCACAGCCGTACACGGCGCCTCCGGCAAACCCGTCTGGAAAAGTATGGAAATACCCGCACGCCCGATGCTGGCGCCGAATTTCAGTCACGTAAAACCCTGGACGATCACCTCCAACGAAGTGTATAACACCTACCGCCTGCCTCCGCCACCCGCCGTGGGTAGCGCCGAATTCCAGACCGCCCTCGACGAGGTGTTGCATTACAGTAAAAATGCTTCAAAAACGGAACAACACATTGCCTTACGCTGGGACGATGGCACCAGCACCTATAGCCCGCCCGGCCACTGGAACTATATCGCGGAATCGTTCATCCACGACGCGCACCTGAATCCCCTGCGCGCCTCCCGGGTATTCGCCTACATGAATATGGCGATGCAGGACGCCGCTATATGCGTCTGGGACAGCAAATACTACTATTTCTTCCCCCGCCCTACCAACGTCGATCCGGACATCAAAACGCTGCTACCCATCCCCAACTTCCCCTCTTATCCATCCGGACACAGCGGCTTTTCAGCGGCCGGGGCGGCTGTGCTGGCGCATTTTTTCCCCGAACATGCCGGGTATTTTGCCGAACAAGCCCGGGAAGCAGCGCTTTCCCGCATGTACGGCTGCATCCACTACCGCTTCGATTGTGAAGACGGTCTGATGCTGGGAGAAAATGTGGCGCAGCGGGCCATTGAGATGGCGCAGGCAGATGGGGGGGAATAAGGAAGAATATCGAACAGCGAATTTCGAAGTAACCGTAGCGTACACCGAGACTCGACTCACACAAATGACTAAGTTTCGGTGTACGCTACGGTTACTTCGATATTCGAAATTCCGTGTTCGATATTCTATATTCTCATGGCACTTGACCAAACAATACATCCATAGTGAGGTCATTTTGAACCATTCCGGAATATTCGTTTTTGGCCAGTCCGAAAGTGCTCAGGAATGAAAGGAAAACAGCCTTTTTACTACCGGTGGATTCTTTGAAACGGCCGATTTTGTCGCGCAATTCGGCGGCGTATCTTTTATCAATTGAAAATGGCCGTATGGAAAACTTCATTTCGAACAGATTGACAACCTGATCTTTGCGATCAATGACCAGATCTATCTGCGCTTCACCGGACGACCAGGTATACACCGAGGTTTGTACGCCGGCGATGCCCAATGCATTTTTTATCTCCCGCACATGGTGAAGTCCTACCATTTCAAAGGCATAACCGCTCCAGTTGGCGTACATTGGCGACTCTACCGCGTTGATCCAGAAATTTTCATCGTCGGGATCGGACTGGGAGACAAACTTGAGATAAAATAAGGTGTATAAGTCTACCAACTGGTACAAGGCGTCTCTTTCTCTTTTGCCGTAGGTCCGGTAGCGACGGATAAAATCGCTTTCCTCTAACTCCTGTAAAATCCGGGTCAGACTGCCTCCCCCCGGCAGTTTTGATACTGCGATCAATTCGTCACGCTTCAAACCTTTAGTTTTTTTAGCCAGTGCTTCTATCACCGCGATATGCCGTTCAGATTTATTGAAAAGGGAGGCGTATAAATTTAAATACTCATCCCTGAAAATGGCATTTCGTTCAAAACAAAGGGCATTGATGTTTTGCGCGGGGCTCCATTCAGGCCTGATACGTTCCAGGTAAAATGGAATACCTCCAAAGGCCATATATACCTGAAGTATTTGATAGCGGTCGTACACAACTCCCCTGAATCGCAGGAATTCTTCTGCTTCCTTCAATCTGAACGGTTCAAGTTTTATCCGGTCAGTCACTCTGTTGTACAATCCGCCCCGGTTGCGGATCAACTGGTTAAGCATCCATGATGCGGCCGAACCGCATACAATCAACAGGATATCATTCCGTGCCGATGCCCAACTGTTCCAGAAATGTTCCAAACCGGAGAGAAATCTGGAGTTACGCGTATCCAGCCAGGGAAGTTCATCGATAAAAACTACCTTTTTTTCGCCTTTTGGCAAATGTTCGAGCCATTTGATCAGTTGCTGAAAGGCGGTAAACCAATCGAAGGCCGGTTCATGATCAAACCTGCCGCCGGCATATTTACTGATCTGAGCATGAAAATTGCCTAATTGCTGCGCTAATGAAACACCGGCCATGCCCGTCAGATGAAAAGCAAACTTGTCTTGAAAGACCTGTCGTACCAAAAACGTCTTTCCGACCCGCCGTCGCCCGTAAATGGCAACGAATTCCGAACTTCTGGAATGATAGTGCTCCCACAAGGTCTTCTGTTCCTTTTGCCTGCCGATCAATACATCCATAAAAATTCACTTTGGCCGCAAGTTACAAAAAAATAAAGTTATGGCCAAATTGAAAAATTAAATTGGCCATAACTACAAAAACTTTCTACCTATGGCCGGGATCGGTTGGAACTATTTAACGACACCACTACACGCGGCTAAAAATTTTGCACAGATCAATTTCCGGCAAACACAATTTGACTCTACCAGGAAAACACATTACATTAGCCCCGCTTTCCAGGTTCTTTGCACCTAAAAACACAATACCATGAAAACGATCTTTTCTGCCGGAGGCATGTTTTGCGCTTTCCCGTTGTGCCTGACGCTTTTCACTACCTTATCCGCCGGCAACCCATTGCCTGTTCACCCGGAAAAAACGCTGGCCAACGAGGTAAAAGACAGCTTGTGGGCTTCTTTCCGCCGTGAATTCCCCTATCACATCCAAACCATAGCGCGGTCGGAACCCCGCGCAGACGGAAGCCTGGTGTTGATCATCGCGGAACCACCGCCACACGTCAACCAAAAAGAAATCGAAGCCATCTTTGCCGGTTTACCAATATCATCACTAGAAGAACGACAACATGCCGTGGGCTATGATGGCTGGACGAAGGACCTGATTGCCGTGGTTTCAATGGGTAAAAACCACGACTTATTAGAACATAAGCTGTTGCGATTACACGAATACCTTTTTTTCACGCCTTACAAAGCAGATTTTCATTATCTCGAACGCCCGCTGCCATTTAGTCCGGACAGGGATTGGAACAAAGAAGTCAGTTCAATCGAGTTGCGCAGCTGGATGGGGACGGAAGAACAATTTATTCCGGCTGAAGGCGGAGAAGCCCGGCCGCTTAAAACGATCCTGGCAGGCGGAATGAAAGGCCTCTGGTTCAGTTACAAACCCGGATTCGTAGCCTGGATACTACCCTGGGCCAGCGACATCATCGGGCAGAGGCAGGACTTTCGCCGATTTACCATCGACGCAGACCTGATCCTGGGCGCCGCAAGTTACCGGGGTATGGTAGCCATTATCGGGAGGGAACGGCTGAGCGAACTGCATATCCTTCCACCGTTGCGCACGGAAACGATGCTGATGCTGGCCGCTACCCTGAAACAAGAGTTGGGACAGAGTTATGAACGGAATTCGGTATTTGCCGGGAAATTCGACGGCGAAAATGACTGGGCCCCCATTTATCTCAGCGACGAATTGAAAAACGGCGAATTCGGCAGCCTGCTGAACATAACCGATCAGTTGTTAAAATCCTGGTCGTCAAACGGTACCGTACGTTATCACGGCTTCCAGGATTATCCCGACCCGGAAAAATGGTGTTTCGATAAGCCTATTATGTGGGAGTTGAACGCCGAGTCGCTGACCTTTAACTGGAATATCAAGGGAGGGTCATATTCAACAGAACCCGAAGAAGAAGGCGTGGAATATTACGCCCTGAACCGCGGCGGAGCATTGCCGGTGAGCTACATCCCGGATGAGAACAATCCCTCAAAAGAACAATCCCGAACTGTCGTGCCATACGAGGAAAAAGCCTATCAATGTTTTGCTCAATGGAAAGACCCCAATCTGGTACGGGTGGTTCAGTATACCGCGTTGTTTCAAATATTCCGGAAGTATGATATTTATGCCACTGTCATACCTGCTTTAGCGCCAACTTCCAAAGTATTGGAACGCGCTGTAAGAACAGGTTTTGACCGTATCATAGCCCTGGATTCCAGCGGTGTCTACCAACTGTCGATGAACCTGGCTAAACAACAAATCCGGTTTGCCCCAGGCACTTCGGAAACATTTATCCAAAACAGCCTTGCCAGACAGGCTGCCGCTAATTTTCCGGAGATCAAACGCAGGGCCGACAAAACCAAACAGGGTATTACGGAAGTGGCGAACCGCTTCGGCGAGAGCGGCTTGATTTTTATAGCCGGGATTATTGCAGACAGGAACTACCGGTCCGATTTCCCCCGGAAACAGGCATTGATCGACCTCCTCAACACCTTTCACGGAGCATGTTTCTTTTTGCTGTCGGAAATGGCCGATAAGGCAGCGATAAAAGACTCCTTGTCCGTTTCGCTACAGAAATCCTCCGGACCATGGATCAAAACCCCCAGCCTGGTAATTTCCAGGGCATTTACAACGCAACAACCGGACGCCAACGGCAAAATTATCACCCTGACCGGCGGACATAACCTGGGTATGAATTTCACCAGGTTTGTGCTCGATCCCAACATACCCCCGGGAGAAGTGAGAGCAGAACCAGGTAATTACCGGAATGTTATGCGGATCAATCCGGCGGATGAAGCCCGGCTCTCTCCAAAAGTGCTCCGTACAGCTAACCGTATAGTAGATGCCAAGGACCTTGCACAGCTGGCCAATGAAGTCAGGCAGGAACTGGTAAACGCCCCGCCGCGAAAAGTCGGCAAACGCAACGAAATCATCCCGGAAC
>CALEYM010000576.1 GCA_937926185.1 uncultured Bacteroidota bacterium
ATTCATCATTCATCATTCATCATTCATCATTCATCATTCATCATTCATCATTCATTATTGCCGTTCATTCTCCACATTACCCTGCCGCAGCCGGGCTTGTTCCACGTTCTGGCGTTGTTTTTCGATGTCGATAATGGTCGATTCCTGGTCTTTCTGGTTTTGCACCAGGTCTTCCTCGGCTTTTTTCAATTTGGCCTTATAGTTTTCAATGTCTTTGAGCAGGGTGGCGTTATCGCGTTGCAATTTTTTCTGGCGGTTTTCCAGTTCTTTCATACGGTCTTCCTCGGCTTTCACTTCCTGGCCAACGGCGGCGCGGCGCACGTCGTAATAGAAACGGGTAAGCAGGGTTTTGGTTTCGTTGGTGCGGGCCGGATCGTCCATGCGGTTGAGAAAAAACGAGCCGGCGTCGAACCAAACATCCAACTGGGCGCCGTCGCCGATCTTTTCCGTGCTGGAATACAGGCTGAATTCGCCGGCGCTGACGCTGGGCGAACGCAGACCGGTAGCCGACTTTTCGCCTTTTTTGCCTTTTTTCAATTTCCCGCCAAAGTTGTTTTTGACAAAATCGGCCCAAGTATTATCCACTAACTTTTGGTCGGTATTGGGAAATGCGATGGTAAAGCCCGGACGGATACCGAACGACATTTGTTTGTTTGTTTCCGATACCACGGTTACCTGGGCGGATAGCCCGGAAAGGCCGGCAAAGCCCATAACAATCGTGAGGAATAAGGATAGACGCATAATTTTGAGTTTATTTAGTGAGTAAATAAGCACCTGTTCAAAAGGTGGTATTCAAAGACGTTGAAGCCGCCGCTGAGTCACTTCAGCCCAAAGGTAAAGGAGCAAACGTGAACCCGGTAAACCGGACTTAAAAATTTAAAGGTAAGGTATTCATGGCAAATTGCGGAAAGCCCGCTTTCTTTGTCGGTTCAATTTGCCAACCCAAATACGAGAACAAAAAATGGCCAGAATTTTAATCGTAGACGACGAAATGCCTATCCGCCGCACCCTGCGGGAAATCCTTGAATTTGAACAGTACGACGTCGAGGAGGCGTCTGACGGCCTCGAATGTGTCTCCAAGGTTCAAAAGGAAAAATACGACGTCGTCATTATGGATATCAAGATGCCTAAAATGGACGGCATCGAAGCACTGGAACGCCTGCAGATACTCAGCCCGGAAACACCGGTAATCATGGTTAGCGGTCACGGCACCATCGACACTGCCGTGGAAGCCGTGAAAAAAGGCGCCTTCGATTTTATCTCCAAACCCCCGGATCTGAACCGCATGCTCATCACCGTGCGCAACGCGATGGAAAAAGCCGAACTGGTGACTACCACGCGGGTGTTGCAAAAACAGGTGAAAAGCGGTGTCAAAGGCGTCACCATGATCGGCGAAAGCGCGCCCATCGGCGAGATCAAACGAATGCTTGAAAAAGTGGCGCCCACCGATAGCCGCGTGCTCATCACCGGCCAGAACGGCACCGGCAAGGAACTCGTGGCCCGCTGGATACACGAAAAAAGCAACCGCGCCAGCGGACCCATCGTCGAGGTCAACTGCGCCGCCATTCCTGCCGAACTCATTGAAAGCGAATTGTTTGGCCATAAAAAAGGTTCCTTTACCGGCGCCATCGCCGACCGCCCCGGCAAATTTGAACAGGCCGACGGCGGTACGCTTTTTCTCGACGAGATCGGCGACATGAGTCTCGACGCCCAGGCCAAAGTGCTGCGCGCCCTGCAGGAAAGCAAGATCACCCGCGTGGGCGATAACAAGGAAATAAAAGTGGATGTGCGCGTACTGGCAGCCACCAACAAAGACCTCCGCAAAGAGATCGAAGCCGGCCGCTTCCGCGAAGACCTGTACCACCGCCTGGCTGTGATCGTCGTGCGGGTACCCTCGCTCAACGAACGCCGCGAAGATATTCCCCTGCTTGTCGAACATTTCAACCGCCGGATCAGCGACGACTACGGGCATCCGCCCAAAACCTTCACGCCCGAAGCGATCAAAGCCCTGCAGGAGTACAATTGGACGGGCAACATCCGCGAACTGGCCAACGTGGTGGAACGCCTGCTGATCCTGTGCGACCAGTCGGTGCGGGAAGAGGATGTACGGCAGTATGTGTTTCCGAAGTGAGCCTTGGAAGAACCCTGAACCGCGCGCAGGAGGCAAAGTGCGCTAAATATCAAAACTAAACCCTTCCGCTACGAACTGCTCGTACTTTTCCCGGTCGAACTGATACAGTTTGGCCGGACGGTGCGCCACGCCTTCCTGTATTTCTTCCAGCTCAACCAGCAGGTTCATCGACAGAATTTTCTTCCGAAAATTGCGTTTATCCAGTTTCTTCGGCAGATTTAATATCGCGTCGTAAAGTTGTTGCAGTTCGGTAAGCGTGAATTTCGGGGGAAGCAGTTCGAAGCCCACCGGCTCGGTACGCACTTTGTGTTTCAGGCGTTTCAGGCAAGTGGCGAGTATTTCGTTGTGGTCAAAAGCCAGTTCTTCCACTTCGGAAACGGCATGCCAGCGGGCAGATTGCGCAAAAGAAGCCGGCGTGACGGCGAAATCACTGATCTTGATGAGCGAGTAATAGGCTATAGTGATCACGCGGCCCAGCGGATGGCGGTTGACCGCGCCAAATGCTTTCACCTGCTCCAGGTACACGCCCCGCAGGCCGGTAAGTTGTTCCAGCACACGCTCGGCAGCCGTATCCAGGTCTTCGTTCGGATACACCAGGTCGCCCGGCAACGCCCACTTCCCTTTGAACGGCGCGGCGCCCCGTTGAATCAGCAACACTTTTAACTCGCTGCCATCGAAACCAAAGATTACATTATCGACGGAGAACGCAGACTTAAAGAAGCTCTCGATCTCGCTCATATTTACGAATTTGCCAATTAGTCGCGCTCAAAATTACGGACTTATTGTTAAATGAACACCAATTTATCCGGGTATTCCCCGACCGCTAAATGACATATTGGCCTTTTTTTTGTATTGTAAATAACCGACCGTTGTAAAAAGCGAATTTTTGCCACAAAAAGCGCATTAAAAACGTTATTTTTGCCCCGTTTTAATCGCGACCGAACTATTTTCAGATCATCCCGTTTCACCGACATTCAAACCGGATCAGTCATGCAAATTGATATTGCAGCACATATTGAAAAATTACTTTTTCTGCACGATACGCTCGTCATTCCGTCGTTCGGCGGCTTCACCGCCCAGCGCGCGCCGGCAGGGGTCGATTATGTAGGTGGCGCCATTACGCCTCCCTCCAAAACCCTGGCGTTTAACGAAAACCTGACGATCGACGACGGCATTCTGGCAGACGACATCGCGGCAACGCATCATATCTCCGCGGAAGAGGCGCAGGAGGCAATCCAACAGTTTGTGGCCCGGATACAGGCGCAGCTCAATCAGCGCGAAATTGTTACCCTGCCCGGTATTGGCCGTTTGTACAAAAACTACGTGCAGAAAATCCAGTTTCTGCCCGACGCCACCAATTTTCACGCCGGATCGTACGGGTTGCCGCCCTTGCAGTTTTCGCCTATCGCCCGCTCGCGCGAAGTAGCCGACGCCAAACCGGCGGCCCCCGCGCCACCCGCCGCGAACGGTGTTGCCACCGGGGCTGCCGGGACTGCCGAGCCGGTAAAACCGGCCAATCCGCCCGCTATTCCACCCTTGCCGCCACCGCCGGCATTTGTCAGCGAGCCTTATCATGCGCCGCGTTCCTCTTCCGCCCAACTGGGCACCGGCATCTCTATCGGCCTCCTGGTATGTGTCGTCGCTTTTGGCATCTGGTGGTGGCAACACAAAAAAGCCGCGGGGCCGACGCCTGACCTGGTTGAAGCGCAACAAGAAGTGCCCGACAGCCCGCCGGCCACTTCGCCGCTTTCCCAAATTACCGATCTGGCCAAACGGGGTAATCAGACAAAAGACGCATCCGACGGGAAAAAATCTGCCCCGGATAACGAAGCCGATGACCTGAACGACGAAGTGGACGAAGCCGCCGCCAAAAAAGTGGAAGTGCTGCGCCGGCAAAATGAAGCGCCATCCACTATTCCGCCGCCCCGGCTCGAAGAACGCCAGTGCATCCTGATCGTGGCCACTCTGAGCGACCGCAACAACGCCGACCGCCTCATCGCCAAACTGAAAGGCGCCGGCTACGACGTGTACTACCGCCAGAAAAAAGGCCACCAGGTCGGCATACAGTTCACCTACACCGACCCGAAAAAAGTGCAGGAAACCAAGGCCGAACTGATCGAATTTACCGGGGAAAAAGGAATTTTTATTAAACAACAATGAAACAAATCGACCACATCGGCATCGCCGTCCGCAGCCTGACGGATAGCAACGAACTTTTCCGCAAACTACTCGGCGCAGCGCATTACAAAATCGAAACCGTGGAAAGCGAAAAAGTCGCCACTTCTTTTTTCCACATCGGCGAAAGCAAAATCGAATTGCTGGAAGCCTCCGACCCGGAAAGCCCGATCGCCAAATTCATCGAAAAACGCGGCGAAGGCATCCACCACATCGCTTTCGAGGTAGAAGACATCCGCACCGAAGTGGAACGCCTTGAAGCCGAGGGATTTATTCCGCTGAACCGCGAGCCGAAACGCGGGGCCGACAACAAGTGGGTGGTGTTTTTGCACCCGAAGTCGAGTAATGGGGTGCTGGTGGAGTTGTGTCAGTCGGTTGAGGGTTTATGAGGTTTATGAGGTTTATGAGGTTTATGAGGTTTAGAAAGGTTTAGAAAGGTTTAGAAAGGTTTAGAAAGGTTTAGAAAGGTT
>CALEYM010000577.1 GCA_937926185.1 uncultured Bacteroidota bacterium
CATTTGTTGTTTTCCGCATCCACAAATACGTTGTGCACCGGCGCCGAGCGGCTCACAGAGGCGCAGCGGGTAACTTTCCGGTCGGGATCTTGCGAAAACAGGTTTTGGGTAAGCAGAAATGTAAGCAGCAGGATTTGTGTTTTTCGGTCGAATAACATCATCATAGGTGGAGTATTGTTGCGCGACAAGGACTTTTCGTAAAAAGCCGCAAAGTTCGGGTAAGCTTTTTTATGAACCGAACATTAACGAAATTTCTGTACTTATAACTTATTAAATCTGACAAAATGAACAAAATTTTCAGTTTTTGCCTGCTTGCTGCCCTGGTCTTTTCCTGTAAAAAGAAGGATGATACCGAATCTGGCAATCCCTGTGTCGGGGCTGTTGAAACGCCCGATTTCCTGGTTAAATGCTTTGACGACCGGGGGCTCCCTGAAACTTTATGTGCCGTTGAGTTTACCGGGGATTTTGAGTTGAATGATTATAGTAAAACTTTCCAACACCAGTATTGCGAACCCATCGGCAAAATAATCCGCTACAAAAATGCAAAAGGAGAAATCCTGGAAATGACGATAATAAATAAAATGTACGAAAAGTCGAATGCGATTTATAGCGCAGCATTTCGTTGTCCAGAGGATAGCTCAAAATTTATCGGATACTGTATTGATTTTGAACGGCTCGAGATTTGGATGAAGTCCGATCAAAGCAACTTGTACATAACCCTCGGTGTGCACACCAAACCCGATCTGCGGGAACCGGGGCCGGATCGGGTAGGCGATTTTCTTGAGATCAGGCGGAATCTGGGAAACAACTTAGTTTCTGTCGTGCCTTTTGTGATCGATAGGAGAACCCTCAGTTACGAGGAAGAACCATTTCAGGTACGCCTTGATAAGATTGAATTGATGGACAGGGTTTTTGCGGATGTGATCACGAATGACGTTTCCTTGTTTCCTAACCCCAAACCTTACAAGTATTATATTAATGCCGCGGCAGGCCTCATCGGTTTTGTCGATTCGGATGGTGTTCTATGGGTCATTGAGGAATAATTTTTTACTAATTTTTATAGATTTCATTTCGTAATCGCCGAAAAAACCAGGTGTTCCAGGTATGCCCTTACGCTGGCATTGTCCGGCTCATGCCCGAAATCGGTGAGCGAGGGCAGGTTGTCTTTAAAATACGGCTGAAAATGCGCCATCTCCACCAGAGTGCTGGCCAGGGAGCGCGGGTAAGGGTAAGCCGGATTGTGGTCGCGGAACAACTGCGCGATCAGTTCGCACAGGTCTTTATACGGTTTAAAAAGGTGCTCCTGGTTGATGCTGCCCACCTCTTTGGTCAGGTAGGTCTTGCTGCTTTCCGCGATAAATATTTTGTAGGCGGCCTTTTTATCGATGCCCGACTGGTCGAGGTCTTCCGGCGGTTCCTTGGATAATATTTCCACTACCTTCCTGATTTTCAGGTTGGTATCCTCCATGTTCTGCAGCGAGAACAACACGATGTACTGCAGGTAATGCCAATACCAGGTGAGGATGTACAACAGCAGGCGGTGCTTGTTCTCAAAGTACCGGTAGATGCTGGCTTCCGCGGTGTTGATGTCCTGGGCCAGTTTGCGGAAGGTGAACTGTTCGAAGCCCAGTTGTTGCATCAGGGTAACGCCGTGCCGGACGATGTTTTTTCCCAGTTCGCTGCTTTCCGGGTCGCGCAAGGCCAGTTTTTCACTGACGGGTACTTTGATCTGAATTTGCATGATGTAGTTGGTCGTTGATACTCTGTAGTTGAAAATTTTGCTAAAATCCGACAAATTTTGCGCATTAAATCAACATGTAGTTTTATTGTTTGTTGTGATAGTATTACTATTATTTTTGAATATAAACCTAAACTTAAAATTTAAAATTATGAAGAAAGCGTCAGATTTTTTCGCCCGACCGGTAATACTTGTATTCGGAATTTTATTTTTAAGCAGCTGCACCGTTGTTCGTCAGGGAGAGTTCGGCGTGAAACGAACCCTGGGCAAATACAGCGATAATGTGTACACGAGCGGCTTGCGCGCGTTCAATCCGTTTACTTCTCAGATCATTAAAGTGTCGGCACAGACGGAAAACATCGAGGTAAGTCTGGTTATCCCTTCCCGGGAGGGATTATCGATCCAGAGCGAGGTGTCTATTTTGTACCGGGTGAAAGGCAAAAAGGACGCCCCCGACTTGCTTCGGAATGTCGGAGAAGACTATGAAGGCACGGTGATCCTGCCCGTCTTTCGCTCGGCCGTGGCCGATGTGACCTCGAAATACTACGCCAAGGACATGCACTCCGGCAACCGCGCCGAAATCGAGGTAGCTATCCGCGACCTGATGATGAAAACATTGGATGCCAAAGGGATAATTGTGGAGTCGGTGCTTTTAAAAAGCATTGTTCTGCCCAGAAGCCTGGCCAAGGCAATTGAAGACAAACTGGAAGCCGAGCAACAAGCCCAGCGCATGGAGTTCATATTGCAACAGGAACAGCGGGAAGCCGAACGTATGCGCATTAAGGCCGCCGGTGTGCGCGATGCCAACCAGATCATCGCTGAAGGGCTTACGCCCGAAGTACTGCAATTCAAGGCGATCGAAGCCTGGTTGCAGCTATCGCAGTCGCCCAACTCGAAAGTTGTAATCTCCAATGGCGGCATGCCGCTGACCAATCCGGCCGATGGCGGAAAAACGCCCGCGGGCCAAACCGGCGGCCTCGGACTTAATCTGCAACTGGATCAAAATAAACCCTGACAGATCGCTTCATGCCATGTCCCTGCATCCGAAAGAGCGATGCAGGGATTTCTTTTTTATACCCGCCCGTTCAATACTTTCCACAACAGTTCCAGACCTATCCCACTGCTTAAGAACCGCTCTTTCCGGTTGCCGCTGAGTTGCTGCGTCCAGGTGGTGAAGCCGCCGTCGACGATCGGGAATGTCCGTCCATCATGCTGCCATAGCAAACCAAATTGCAGTTCCCGGTAATACTGCTGCCCCGATTTCGGCAGGTGTGAAACGGAGATTTCAATGCCGGGAAATTGTGTTTGAAGTTGTTCCAAAACCCCTTCGAACAACAGGTTGGCGCCCGAATCCGGGTCCAGGGATTTTAACGTGATTTTAAGATCCTGTTGTTGCATCTTTTCCTGTAAAAGGTGGAGGTACAAGCGGATATGGCGGGTGATGTTTTCCCGTTCGAATTGGAAATGCCCCGTGTCGCGCCCTGCCGAAGTGAGACAAAATACGCCGAAATGGGCGGTGAATCCGGGCTGGCTTAATGCTTGTGCCCGTACATGCCGGTGGGCTGCGCAATAATGAAGCGATTCTACGGGAAAGCCATCCGCCCGGCGCCGGATGCAGCTCTCCAGGGCCAGCATATTGGTTGCATCTGCCACCACCTCCGTACCCCGCGTGGCGGAGAGAATCTTGTTCTGATGCACGGTACCCACCACCGAACAGGATCCAAGCGGGGCCAGCGGCGACAGCTCCAGCGGTTCGAAGCCCTGCTTGCAGGCGGTTTTCAGCCAAAGCAGTTCGAATTCGCGGTAAGCCAGGGGATCGATAGCGGCGGGTTGGACGAAGCGGTTGTTCCGGTAGGCTGTCAGCAGGGCAGGCGCAGTTATTTGGTGCGTATGAAGGTGAAATACTTCCAGCAGCAAGGAACTGAGTTCGGAAGGCGACAGGCGTTCTGTCAGGATGGCGACGAGGTCAGGCTCGCCGGCGTGTCGGCTGATACGATCGGAAATGGAAACAGACATGCAGGCAAAACGAGGGATCGCCGTCAAAAATTCCCTTCGGTTTTCGGATGATGGCGTTTCACAAAGAACATCCCCGTCTAAGCAAACCCGAGTTCCCGCTCGATGTCGATCAGCAGGTTGAGCAGGATATCGCCGTTGATGGCGTCGAGTTCCCATTGCAGTGCGGCGCGATCCAGGCTTTTGTGACGGAAATCTTCCTGCGCTTTGTTGAAGCGGCCCATCAGGAGCACGGTTTTTATCCTGGCCTGTTCCAGACGGTAGCGAAGGGTAAAATTCAGGACTATTTCCATCGCTTCCATCGTGTTGCCGGCCGAGATGGCGTTCTGCGACAGTTTTTCCATCAGGCGGAAATCCCGCAACAACGGAGCGGGCGGCCGGAAATGCAGGGCGTAGTTGTTGTATATTTTCTGGCCGTTCAGTTCAAATACGTTCATCTGCCGGCGCGGTACCGGTACGCTTACATAGTCGCGGGTAGAGCTGTAAAAAGAGCGCCCGATATCGTGGGTAAGGTTTTTTACCCTTTGTTTCAGCCCGGCCCGGAGGGCGGCGCTTTCGGCAGGGTCTACCGGCGCTTCAAACGCGGGTTCGACGAGTGGGTATTGCAGCGGATATTGCAAAAACTCCCGGAACCAGTGCATGACCATGTCCCTGTTGGCGCCGGTGTAAAAAGTCACGAAAATATCGTCGAGGTAGGAGAACAGGTTGGTTTCGGCATCCGCGCCTTTGAATTGCTTCAGGTAGTCGCCGAAATACCCGACATATTCTTTGACGGTGTAATGCAGATCAGAACGGATACCCCGGATAACATGCACGTCGTGGCCGTTGCCCAGGTACCGGGAAGCATCGGTGGTCAGGTCAGGGAAATGGACAGCGTTTTCAATGAGTTGCAGGATATTCTCCGGCGTAATCAGGCTTTTCAGCAGGAATGCGTACACGTTGCCGGCGCCCGATTCGAACGATTCCAGGATGGCTTCGTTGGATGCTTTGTTAGTGACCACGATGACCGGGGTGTCGATATTACGGGCTTTCAGATGCCGCAGGAAATCGGCGCCTTGTATCTGGTGTTTGTCATAAGAAAGCATAAGATCGAGCAGGATGACGTCGAAACGTCGTTTTTCGATGCGTTCCAGGGCTTCGGTTCCTGCGCCGGCTTCTTCCACCTTGCATCCCTTCTGCTTTAAAAGAGACGCCAGTTCGCCCCGCAGCAGATCGTTGTCTTCCACGATAAGAATGTTTGCCTCTTTTAAATTTGTGGTCACAGTGTGTTTTTTGGCATTTTTGAGGCAAAAAGTGTGCCAGTGAAAGGAATGGGACGCTGTTTAAGGCATTTGTGCCGTAATTTGAGGGAGCGGCGCCGGGCTTTTAAATTATTATTAACGGAATTTACCAAATTTTGACAATGGCCGAACTTAAAACAAAACCCACCGGCGATAGCGTGGAAGCCTTCCTGAACGCTATCCCCGACGCGCATCGCAGGGCAGATTGCTTTGCCATAGCCCGGATGATGCAGGAAATTACCGGCGCCCCGCCCAAAATGTGGGGCCCTGCCATCATCGGCTTCGGCGATTACCATTACAAATACGACAGCGGCCGTGAGGGCGACTGGTTCTGTATGGGCTTCTCGCCCCGCAAACAAAATCTGACGCTCTACATCATGGCAGGGCTGGAAGCCGACCCGGAGCTCATGACTCGCCTGGGCAAATACAAAACCGGCGTATCCTGCCTGTATGTCAAGCGCCTGGCGGATATTGACGTGGAGGTGTTGAAAGAATTAATGTTGAAATCGCTTGAGTTGCTAAAACAGTGGCGAATTCGTTAAAACAACATTTTGTATGCCATTGCCCCGGCAACTCCACCCGCTATCGGCCCCACCACGGGTATCCACGCATACTCCCAATCCGAGCCGCCCTTTCCCGGTATGGGCAACAGCGCGTGCGCGATACGCGGCCCCAGGTCGCGCGCCGGGTTGATAGCGTAGCCGGTGGTGCCGCCCAGGGAGATGCCGATGGCCAGCACCAGGGCGCCTACCACCATGGGGTTCAGGCCTTCGGCAAAACGGTTGGCGCCGATAGCCGAAATGCCGAACATCAGCACGAAAGTACCGATGAACTCGCTGATAAAATTGCCCGGCGTGTGCCGGATAGCCGGCCCGGTGCAAAAGACGGCCAGTTTGGCGCCGGGGTCTTCGGTGCGGCTCCAATGCGGCAGGTAGTGCAGGTACACGGCACAGGCGCCGAGAAAGGCGCCGGCCATTTGTCCGGCGAGGTAGAAAGGCGCCTGCGCCCAGTCACCCTGGCCGGTAGCCGCCAGTGAGATCGTAACGGCGGGGTTCAGGTGCGCGCCGCTGATGCCGCCCACCGCATAAATGGCGAAGGTGACGGCCAGCGCCCAGCCGAAGGTGATGACGATCCAGCCGGCGTTTTCATTCTTTGTGCCGCGCAGCACAACGCCGGCCACCACGCCGTTGCCGAGCAGGATTAACAGGGCGGTGCCGATGAGTTCGGCGAGAAAGATGTTCATGGTTGTTCGTTTTGTTGTGGAAAAACAGGTAATTCCGGCGTCAAAGGTCACCATTTATAATAATTATTGTCATCCTGCCATCTTCCAAATTTTCCCCAACTTCGCACCGCAACAAATAAACGTTTAATCGTGTATCCGAAAATTAACTACGTCTCCACCGAAGAAGCCATTGCTTCCATCAAATCCGGCGACCGGGTGTACATCCACGGCGCCGCCTGCACCCCCACCAACCTGCTGCGTCACCTGGCCGCCCGCAAGGACGAACTCCGCAAAGTGGAGCTGGTGTTCATCAGCCTGTACGGCGATGTTTTCGTCGACCGCGACGAGTGCGCCGACGCATTCCACATCAATGCCATGTTCGTTTCGGCCCCCGTGCGCAAGGCGGTGAATACCGGTCACGGCGATTATATCCCAATCTTTTTGAGCGAGATACCTGAGCTGTTTAAGCGCAACATCCTCCCGCTCGACGTGGCTCTCGTGCAGGTGTCGCCGCCCGACAAACACGGCTATTGTTCCCTGGGTACTTCCGTGGATATTGCCCGTTCTGCTGTCAACACCGCCAAACACGTCATCGCACAGGTGAACCCCCAGGTGCCGCGCACGCATGGCGACAGCCTGATACATGCCACCCGCTTTCACGCCATGGTGTATCACGACGAACCGATCCATGAAGTGAACTTCGGTGAAAAGGTAACGGATAGCGAAATTCAGATCGGCAAAAACATCGCCGGACTGGTGGAAGACCGCAGTACCCTGCAAATGGGCATCGGCGCCATTCCCGACGCCGTGCTGAGCTGCCTGACCAACCACAAAGACCTCGGCGTGCACTCCGAAATGTTTTCCGACGGGCTTGTTCCCCTGTTCGAAAAAGACATCATCAACAATAAATACAAAGCCATCCACCCCAACAAAACGGTGGCCGGCTTCGCCCTCGGTTCCCGCGCCTTGTATGATTACGTGAACGACAACCCGGCCTTCGCGTTTCTCGACATCGACTATGTGAACGAACCCGGCGTCATTCGCCGCAATCCCAGGGTGGTGGCCATCAACAGCGCCATCGAGATCGACCTTACCGGCCAGGTGTGCGCCGACTCCATCGGTACCTACCAGTATTCTGGCGTGGGCGGCCAAATGGACTTTATGCGCGGCGCGGCGCTCAGCGAAGGCGGCAAGCCCATCATCGCCATCACCTCCCGCACGACCAAAGGCGTGTCGCGTATCGTGCCATTCCTGAAACAGGGCGCCGGCGTGGTCACCACCCGCGCGCATGTACATTATGTTGTCACGGAGTATGGCGTGGCTTATTTATTTGGCAAAAACCTGCGCCAGCGCGCCAGGGCGCTCATCGAAATTGCCCACCCCGACGACCGGGAGGGGCTGGAACGGGCCTGCCGGGAAAGGTTTCATTTGTTTGAAATGTAGTTTGAGATACCTTTGACCCGGTTCTGCCATCTTGTTTTTCACCACAACCGGGATTGCCATTTCAACATGCGCCATTTGATCAGAGTACGCTTTGCCGCGCTGGCTTTTTTCGTAGTTTTAACCCAAAACCTTGATGCACAGCATTCTATCGCGCGCGAATGGAGCGAGCTGATGCTTCAAACCATGCAGGAAGACCTTGCCCGGCCCAACGTTCAGGCCCGCAATCTCTTTCATTTTTCAGTGGCCCTGTACGACGCCTGGGCGGCCTACGACAAGGAAGCCGGCACTTACCTGCTCGGCAAAACCGTGGATGGATACACTTGTCCCTGCAAGGGCGTACCTGCGCCCGCCGACGTAGAGGCGGCCCGTAAGGAAGCCATGAGTTTTGCCGCCTACCGCTTGCTGTCGGCCCGTTTTACGCACTCTCCGCAGGGCACCGGCGCGGTGTACCGGTTCCGGGAAATGATGCAAAAACACGGATACGATTTCCGCAATTATTCCTTCGACTATACCTCCGGTTCGCCGGCTGCCCTCGGCAACTATATTGCCCAGTGTATTTTGCAAATGGGAAACCAGGATGGCGCCAACGAGGAGAACAACTATGCGGATCACGGCTACCGGCCGGTGAACCCACCCATGGAAGTGGGAAGGCCCGGCGCCGGAAAAGTACAAGACCCCAACCGCTGGCAACCCCTTAAGCTGAAACGCGCCATCGACCGGGACGGTTACCCCATGCTGGAGTGCCGTTGCGGGGGGCGCCCGTTGTCGAGCCTGATCGACTCCGTGGATAAAAACGGCCGCAGGATCACGGGCACCCAACACTTCCAGGGCCCGGAGTGGGGGCAGGTGAAGCCTTTTGCCCTGAAGAAACAAGACCAGAAAATATACCGTCGCGACGGACGCGAATACCGGCTCTACCAGGACCCTGGCAGCGATTTTTTCCCGCGCCTCGATACGCTCAAAGGCGGCGAGGATTACAAATGGAATTATGCCCTGGTGGCCGCCTGGTCTGCTTTTCTCGACCCCAACGACGGCGTTCAATGGGATATATCCCCCCGGAGCATGGGCAACGTGCAGCGTTATCCGCGGAACCTGGCGGAACTGCGCGATTTTTACAAACTTGAAACCGGCCGCGACCCCGGCGCCGGGCACGAGGTCAATCCCCGTACCGGACAACCCTACGCGCCGCAAATGGTACCGCGCGGTGATTTTACCCGCGCGGCAGTACAGTACTGGGCCGAAGGGCCGGACGCTGAAACGCCGCCGGGGCATTGGCTGGCCATGCTGAACTACATTGGCGACCAACCGGGTCTGGCTAAAAAATTTAACGGCAAAGGCCGCCCGATGGACGACCTGGAGTGGGATGTGAAGGCTTACTTCGTGCTTGGCGGCGCCCTGCACGACGCGGCTATCGCGGCATGGGGCGTCAAAGGCTGGTACGACGGCGCGCGACCCATTACCGCCCTGCGGTATATGGCTGCCAAAGGCCAAAGCTCGAACCCCAAACTGCCGTCTTACCATCCGGCAGGCATTCCGCTCATGCCCGGACGGATTGAACTGGTGAAGAAAGGTGATCCTTTAGCCGGCCTTAAAAATAAAAACCTCGGCAAGATCAAGTTTTATGCCTGGAAAGGCCCCTTCGCGGTGGCAGATTCGGTGGCTCAAACGGCGGGCGTGGGTTGGATACTGGCTGAAAACTGGTACCCTTACCAGCCCAAAACGTTCGTCACCCCGCCTTTTGCCGGCTTCGTTTCCGGTCACGCCGCTATTTCCCATGCGGCGGCAGAAGCCCTGACCCTGCTCACGGGCGACGCGTTTTTCCCCGGCGGGCTGGGCGAGTTCACCGTACACGCCGACAACCGTTTCCTGCGCCTCGAAAAAGGCCCCAATGTGGATGTCAGGCTGCAATGGGCCACTTACCGCGACGCCGCCGACCAGGCCAGCCTTTCCCGCGTATGGTGTGGCGCCAACACCCCTTTCGACGACATACCCGGCCGGATCATCGGCGCCGAAACCGGCGCGGCGGCATTCCATCTTGCCAAAGGCTATTTTTACAAAGACCGCGACGGCGACGGATATCTGAGCTATGAAGATTGCGACGATAAAAACCCTGCCGTGCATCCCGGCGCCGCCGAAGCCTGTGACGGGATCGACAACGATTGCAACGGGAAAATTGATGACGCCGCGCCGTGCGGGGGAGGGGGGCAATAGAATTACTCCCGCCGCAGCAATTTAGCCGCCAGTTTCCGCGCTTCCTGCCGCGGACTTTTCCACCACTGCACCGACAAGGTGGGGGCGGTATCCACGCCGAGTTTGTTGAAATATTTTTTCACCCGGGCCTCCCATTCGTAGGAGGGCAGGGGCGTGTTGGCCAGCACGCCGTCGTAGAGCAACAGACTGCGGTGTTTGCCGCTTTGCACCAGCAGGGGAACGACCATGCCTTCCGCGGATATGTTGCGTTGCAGTTGTCCCGGCTCGAAATACGGTTGCAGGGCGTATTCTACTTCCTGCATGAAGGTGGTGGAGCGGTAAGTGGGGTCGGGATAGCCGAGCAGCGATTTCATGTGTTGGAGCTGCTCTTCGGCGGCGGCCCTGTCGCCGCGTTGTATCGACTCGCCGAAGGTGACGAGGTGCGAAAGCACGCAGGTGCCGATAAAACTTTTGTTGGATGCCAGCACGGTGTGCAATCCCGGCGGTATGGAGTGCGCGATGTATATTTTTTGCGTCGCGCGGGTGAGCGCCACGTGCAACTGGTTGAAACCCAGTTGGGTGTTCCAGAAATGCAGGTGGCTGGTGAGGGTGCCCTGGGCATCGATCAGGCCGTGCGTGATGGAGAGCAGGAGTATGTCGACGTGCTGGCCCTGGAGTTCGGCAAATTGATAGACACCCAATCCGTTGAGGTGTAGTTGCTGGATTTTTTCGTGACCGGCGGTTTTGCGCTGGCGTATTTTGAGCAACTGGCCGGCGATCAGGTCGCGCTGCTGCACGGTGGAACAGGCGATGCCGACTACCGGGTATGTTTTGGCGGCTGTCGGTTCGATCAGGTTCAGCCAGTCGATGATCTGCCGGGCCTCGGCCTCGTTGGTGCCGGTTGATTCGTCGTACCGGCCTTCCACGTTTGCCACGGCCGTGACGTCGCTGGCCGAGCGCCCTGAAGGCAGGCGCTGGAAAGGCGTGCCGAAGGCGAGTTGGTTGAAACGCAGCCATTCTTCCGGACTGTCCTGGTGCTGGTATTCCAGGGTGTAGGCGGTGGAGCCCAGTGATTTGCAAAACTCCAGCAGGTCGTCCTCGGCGGAGGGAGTCATATCCTGCTTTGCGTCGCCGAAAACGACTAAGTTCTTGGCCATTTCGAAGAGGTGGTAGCACTCCTGCTTGGGGATATTGTGGGCTTCGTCCACCAGCACCAAGTCGAACAGCATATTGGATGCCTGCACCACGTCGGAAGCTACTTGTGGCGTTACCATCAAAACAGGCAAGGTATCGGTCAGCGGTTCGATTTGCTGCTGGAACAACTCTTCGGCTTTGCGGGCTTTGGACAGGCTGCGATTGTTTTTGCCGAACCAAGTCTTGTAAGCCGTCGATTCGGCCGATTTCAGGTTGCGCAGTGCCTTGTTTTTCCGGTTTTGCCAAAGTGCGCTGATTTGAAGCGGAAGTAATTGAGACAATTCGGCGCAGGCGTTGTGGTAGTTGTTGACCGTTTCTTCATCCCATTGCAAACCCGGGTTGTATTCGTTTTGCAGCAGGTGGTGCAGGTACCAGCTTTCGAAGGCTGCCACCCAGTTGTTCGGCTTTATTTTACACAAAGCCTGCACCACTTTTTGTTCCTGCGCCGTCAGTTTGAGCCAGTGCCGCTGCCAGATATAGAAATCCTGGAAATCGCGCAGATAAAACTGGGTGTCTTCCAGCCGGGCCACCACGTCTTCCAGAAATTCCTGCCGCTTCGGAATGGTGAGCATTTCGTGTTTGACCGTGTCGCGGTACAACCCGGCGGCGTTGAATTCTTCGAGGAAAATATCCATGGCGTACTCCAGTTCCTTGATTTGTTCGCGGAAGTCGAGTTCGGCGTGGATACTTTTATTGTTCAGGCGGCGCACGTCTTCGCGCACCACGGCGGGTATGCGGCGGCGCCACAGGCGCAGGGCGGCGTCAAAGTCTTTGGCCAGTTCTGCGATTTTTTTGATGTTCCGGGTATCGAAAAACGGCGGGAAATCGAAATCGAAGTATTTCCGCAGGCTGTACGCGCGGCGCAGGGCCTCGAAGCTTTCGCCCAGTTTTTCCTTGGCGGCCGATATTTGTTTATACCGGTCGGAAAAAACACCGTACAGTTTTTCCGTGGCGGAGGCGGGTTTTTCGAAGTCGGGCCCGAAGCGTTGCACGCCGTCTTCTATGGTTTCGCGGATCCGTTTGGTTTGGCCGGCCAGTTCGAAGTAGTGCTGTTCGTAGTGGTCGAGCAGGGCCTCGGCATAATCGTTGGTTTTGCCGATATAGCGGTGGTGAATGGCGGTGGCTTTGTCGAGCAGGTTTTTTACCTTGGTTTCCGTCCAGGCTAAGCCGTCTTCCGGGCTGTGATCGAGAAAAACGGCGTCGTGCAGTTTGTTCAGGGGGTGCTGGAGCGTGGGAAAGCGGCGGAACAGGGGTTCGCTGTCGTAGATAGCCGCTACTATGCCGTCGTATTCATTTTTATTAAACAGAAAATCGGCGGGATTCAGCTGGCTGAGCAGCAGTTCTTTGCCTTCCGCGCGGTTGGAGCGCAGGAATTGTCCGACGGTTTCCGTAAAACTTTTTTCGCCGAAAAGCGGTTCGTGCAGGCTGTCCCAGGCATTGTCGAGTTTGCGTTGTTCGCGCAGGGCTTTATTGAGCACGGATTTGAACAACTCTTCCTCATAGCTCACCTTGTTCTTGTTTTCGGCGGCCATACGCAGCATGTCGGACAGCATCAACTGATCGCCTTCCAGGTCGCGCAGGATAAAAGACAGGTCGCCGAAACCCTTTTCGAGCAAGAACTTTTGCGCGCGCCGGAGCGCCTGAATACTTTTGGAAACGACTAAGCATTTTTTGCCATTGGAAAGGGCGTTTATAATAATAGCCGCCATCAGGTAGGTTTTACCCGTGCCCGAAGCGCCTTCCACCACGGTCATGGCATTTTTTTGCACGGCGCTCAGGGCGTAGCGTTGCGAGGGATCGAGCGGCAGCAGGGTAAAGGAGTGGTTCCATTCCAGTTCTGCGGGTAAATGGGGCGCCACCACCGGCGCCTGGGTTGCCATAGTGCGCGGCAGATGGGGAAAAATGCCGGCAACAGCCGACCAGCGGAGGTGACCTTCACTTGCCAGCGGTTCGCGCCCTGCGCCCGGCGGGCAGGGCTGAACGCTCAGCGGCAAACCGTCTTCCGATAGATTCAGCAGCAATCTGACGCCGTCGGCCAACTCGGTAAGCGCCCGGCCGTCGAGCGATTTATTTTCAGCCACCTGACGGGCGCGTTCAGAAAATCCGGCGGCATGCAGCGCGTCGATCAGGTGAAACAAGGGGTAATTCGGTATGATGAACTGCGCGTCGGTTTTCTGCACCGACCAGTGGTCGGGGTGTTGCGCGTGCGGTTCCAGGTAAACCTGCCACACGAAAAGCGGGGCGCAAAGTTCGTAGCCGCCCACTTTGGCCATCACCATCGGATAGCCGATACCGAGATTTTTGGTGCCGAACACCTTTTCCCGGTTTCGGGATTCGAAGTAAAAATGGTCGAACCACAAAGTGGCCGGGTGATTGGCCTGCACCGGGAGATCGAAGGTTTTGTTGTCCACCAGTTCCCGGATGCATTTTATGGCAAATTCGCCGGCATCGAGGGTGAACAGATCGGCACAGTCGAGAGTGCCCGGTTTGGTTTGCAACCAGTTGAGCGCGTCGCCACTGTAAGCGGGCGGAGCGGGCACGGTGCGTTTGGCGGTATAGTCGGCGGTAACCGGCGTAGTAGAGGCGGTGTCCGGCAAGTTGTTTTCCATGCTGTTCGGTGGCATTGCGATTATGACGGGAAAGGTACGGGGATGTTCGCGCTAAAGTCGGTGTGCAAAAGAACGGAATTTACCGGAGTTTGAAATAATT
>CALEYM010000578.1 GCA_937926185.1 uncultured Bacteroidota bacterium
CTCCCTACCCCCTCTAAACCCTCTAAACTTTTTTCATTCAACTACCATCTTCCCTGTTTGCCCGCCCACGCGCAGGAAATAAACGCCCGGCGTGGCGCCTTCCATGTTCAGGGGGATCAGGTTTTTGCCCGGCGCCACCGGCATTACCTGAGAGCGGACGATACGGCCCAGGGCATCCGCGACCTGAATTGTCAGGTCGAAGGAAGCTGCTGCTTCGTAGGCCACGGTAAACAAACCGCTTCCCGGATTAGGCATCAGTTTCCAGGCCGGGGCCGCGGTGACAGGATCTTTTGCGGAAGTGACGGTACCTACGATGGCTATATTATCCAGCATGATTTTATCGCCTATGCCGGTGGAATCGTAGAGCGGGCCGATGAGCGCGCTTGTTTGAAAACAAATTTCCACGGTACTGCCCAGATAATCTTTCAGGTTGATTTTTTGCGACAACCAGGGATCGATGGATTGTGTGATAGGCTTGTAGACTGCACCGTTTGTGTTGCCGTTTATGAACACCCGAAGCGCGCTGGCGTACGAGGCATTGAACCCGTACGTTTTTTGATAATACGATGAGTACGTCATTTTACGGTCGAAGCGCAGTTCCGCTTCGTTCAGATTGGTCAGATCGGCGCAAATACACAGGTTCGACCGGAACTGTTCATTGACCTCCCAAACATTGTCCAGGGTCGGCACTTGTGCCTGGCCGTTTTGCAACAACTGCGGCGCATTGGCCCCTGTTATCAAAAACCCGTAAGCACCCGTGCGGGCTGCCTGTGTGGAAACAAAAGCCTGTACCTCGCTGCCCGAAACCCGGTAGGTGGAATCCAGAGAAGCGTTTTGCGCCTCAAATGTGATCACATTTTGCACGGTAAGCGGCAGAGGATTGACGATACGCAGACCGCCGAGGCTGTCGTTGCCGGTCAGTTCATCCGGGGCGTATTGTACCCAGGCATTGACCTCGTAAGTACCTCGGGGAGACAGGTCTACCGGATTTTTCAGCAAGTACTGGAATGATTCGCCGAGATGCAGTGTTTTAGGCAGCTTGATCGTTTCGCTGACCGGCGCTGCGCCATTGACGCTGAAAAACAGGGTGATTTCTTTGCCGGCTTCTATAGAGTCGCAGCCGAAAAAACCGATCTCCACGGCAGGCGTGGTCGGGCCGAGAAAACAACCTGAATTCAGGTTATATACCTTTTGAAGGCGCATATCGGCGTTCTGGTCAGCCACGCTTTCCAGGTTTATAACCGCGACGTTGTTATTGAGGTGTATATCGGAGCCAAGGCCTGTCATGCAGCGCACCGAGTAGTGGCCCGGCGTGGCAAAGGCCGCTGTCGGTGTGGGAAAAGTAAAGTCCACAACATCACCTGGGCGTAGCGCGGACGTAAGGGTAAGGGTATCCCATACCGGTGGCTCATCGTTGATCTGATAGGCTAGCGGGATTTTATCGCCCGGCTGCAAATCAAAACTGCAATACTGATAAGTAAATTGAACCGAAATATGCTCTGCATCGCTTAAGTCACAGGCGAGTGACCCGGGGTCGGAAATTTGCAGCATGCGCAGGTCGTAGTCATAAATAGCTTCTCCGACACCCACGGCATGCCAGGCGTTGGCCGTAATTTTAAACCTTTCGGAACATTCGCCATAAATATCTGCCGCGGCCTGCAGGGCGCCAGCCCGGGCGTCGGCGTAATTGGAGAGTTCCACCAGGTAATAGCGCAGGTTGCGAAAAGCAATGATCGCGGCGGCATCGAGGCCAATTGCCGGCACATCGAAATAGTCGCCGTTGTCGTTCAGGCCTTTCCCCCCTTCGGTCAGCAGGTAAAACCAGTAGTTTTGAACGCCGCTGTTATAATGAACCCCACCGTTATCGCCTTCCCCGGTGTACCAGCTTTTGCCGCCGTATGTGTCCGGGCTGCCGAATTCATTGGGATCGGCCATATTCCGGAAGGCGCCGCCGGACAGGTGAAAATCCTCTCCCATCAACCAGTCCGAATGATCCGGATCGGCCCCGAACTCGATGGCGGCGCCGAAGATGTCGCTGAACGACTCGTTCAGGGCCCCGCTTTCGTAGCGGTAACGCAGGTCGGCGGTAAAATCGGTCACACCGTGCGTGAACTCGTGTCCCACCACATCGAGGGAGGTAAGCGCGGAATAATCGAAGCCATCGCCGTCGCCAAACTGGGCCCAGCTGCCGTTCCAGGAAGCGTTGACCCAGTCGTCGTCGTAGTGCACGTAACTGACGAGCGTCATGTTTTTATCGTTGATACTTCTCATGCCGTGTTTCTCATAAAAATAATCGTAGGTCATTTCGGCCCCCCAGTGCGCGTCGGTAGCGGCTTCATCCTGGCTGTTGTTGACATTATTCCAGTAATTATCGTTGTCGGTAAAATCTACGGCATTGCTCACATTAGTGCTTTTTTTGGCGTTGTAGGTCTCAATACCACCTCCCCGGGCGCTTTCAACCAGGCGAAAAAGATTTGTGTCCATAGAATCGGTGATGATTTGCCGTTCTCCGCTGTATTTGGTTCGGGCTGTGCCGGGCGTATTTTGGGTACACAACATTTCGTATTCGTCTATAATCTCGCCACTGAGAGCATCCAGGTACATCATTTTTCTCGACTGCGGTTGCTGGGCATACACGATCAGTTGCCAGGCCAGGCGGAATTCCTCCGGCCGGCGCGTACCGGCAGGCGGCGCCAACACCAATTCGGGTTTGGGATAAAAAGTGGCGTCCCGGTCGTTGTGTACCCGGCGCAGCATGGCTTCTGCAGCGGCATCTTCCCACATGTAGCGTTCGGCAGGCAGGTGCGCGATCGCCCGTTGAACGGCATTTTCTGCAGGCACAGCCGGCTGAACGCTACCGGTTTTCAGGCCGCGCGCCAGTTTGCCGTTCATGGTCAGTACGTAGCCATTTTTTTCATGGATCAGCCATTCGGCGCCATCCACCGGAATACCGCGGTGGTACTGCCGGTAGCGATGGTGTGCAAAGCCCAGATCGTCGGTATCCGTGCGATAGGAGATGAGTTCGTCGTGCACGCCGAGACCCAGGTCGGTTTTGTGCGCCCGCAGCAAATCGGCTGCAGTGATCTGCACGCCTTCACGGACAGTCAACCAGTCGGGATTGCCATTTTTGGCAAAAAAAACGGTTTCGCGGACGGGTTTTGTTGGGTGTTGAGTTTGGGCAAAACCCCAAACGGGCAATAAGGACAAGGCGGAGTAGAGCAACAACTTCATAGTAAGGGTGTTAATATTGACGTATTATTGGCGGTTTAGAGTGGTTTAGAAAGGTTTAGAAAGGTTTAGAAAGGTTTAGAAGGGTTTAGAAGGGTTTAGAAGGGTTTACATCAGGATGTGGGGGATAATTGTCCCTCAAAAGCGGTCAAATATAGGCATATTGCTAATATTCCCGCTCAAAAACGGGCTGGAAGCATGGGGAAATGCCCGTTGCCGACGAAGGAAATGGCTGCCGGTCGCGGTTTCGTTTTCATTTAACTTTTAATCCGGCAAATTGTTTGTCGCAAATCACCTCGGTTTGGTTGCCGAAGTAGTATATGGCGCCAAATCATTGTGCAAAAGTCCATACCTTTGCGCCGCAAAAACCAAAGGATATTCCGGAAAACCAGATTTCTTCATGTTTCCGCTGCCCAACCATGCAAAATCCACAGCCATACCAGCTCAAAAATAAAGTCCGCATCGTCACGGCTGCCAGCCTGTTCGATGGCCACGACGCCGCTATCAACATCATGCGGCGCATCATGCAAAGTTCGGGCGCCGAGATCATTCACCTTGGCCACAACCGCTCGGTACAGGAGATTGTCGATTGCGCCATTCAGGAAGACGTGCAGGGCATTGCGATCACTTCGTACCAGGGCGGTCACAACGAGTTTTTCAAATATATGTACGACCTGCTGAAGGAACGCGGGGCCGGCCATATCAAAATATTCGGCGGCGGCGGCGGCACCATTTTGCCCGCTGAAATCGAAGAATTGCACGCCTACGGTATAGCCCGCATTTACCACCCCGACGACGGGCGCGCAATGGGGCTGCAAGGCATGATCAACGACGTGCTGCAACAGTGCGACTTCCCGCTTGGTTTTTCCGCCAATGGCGAACTCAAACACCTTGGCGCGCGCAATCCCGGCGCCATAGCCCGCCTCATCACCGTGGCGGAAAACAATCCGGATTTTTATGAAAAAGAAATCCGGCCCCAACTCAACCCTACCCCCGACTCCTCCCCTGAAAGGGAGGGGAGACGTGGCGCCGCGGGACCCTCTACGCCTCCCCTCCCCTTCAGTGGAGGGGTCGGGGGTGGGGTTGTCCTCGGCATCACCGGTACCGGCGGCGCCGGCAAATCCTCTCTTGTCGACGAACTGGTGCGGCGCTTTCTGCTCGACTTTGATGACAAAACGATCGGCATCATCTCCGTTGATCCTTCCAAACGCAAAACGGGCGGCGCCCTGCTTGGCGACCGCATCCGCATGAATGCCATCAACAATCCCCGGGTATACATGCGTTCGCTGGCAACCCGCCAAAGCAACCTGGCCCTGTCGAAATACGTGCAATCGGCGGTGGAAATCCTGAAGGCCGCCGACTTCGACCTGATCATCCTCGAAACCAGCGGCATTGGCCAGAGCGACACCGAGATCATCGACCACAGCAACCTGTCGCTGTATGTGATGACGCCCGAATTCGGCGCCGCCACCCAGCTGGAAAAGATCGACATGCTCGATTTCGCCGACGTGGTGGCCATCAATAAATTTGACAAACGCGGCGCCCTCGACGCTCTGCGCGACGTACGCAAGCAGGTGCAGCGCAACCACCAGGCCTGGAACGTGGCCGTGGAAGACATGCCTGTATTCGGCTGCATTGCCAGCCAGTTCAACGATCCCGGCGTGAACCAACTGTACCGTCGCGTGATAGATTTGTTGAATGAAAAATGCCACGCCGGCCTTAAATCCGGATTTCAGGTTTCCGGCGGCATGTCGGAAAAAATTTACATCATTCCGCCGCAACGCACGCGTTACCTTTCTGAAATTGCGGAAAACAACCGCAACTACGACAATCAGGCGGAAGAACAGGTGGTCATTGCGCGGAAAATGTGGAGTTTAAAAAACGCCATGGAAACGGTGAGCGGAGAAGTGGCCGATGTTTTAAAAAAACGGTACGAAGAGTTGGAGACACAAATCGACTGGCGCTGCAAACGGATACTCGAAGGCCACGAAGAAAAGAAAAACCGCTATGCTGCCGATGAATACATCTATCATGTGCGCGACAAAGAAGTGCGGGTAAAAACCCATACCGAAAGCCTGTCGCACACGCGTATTCCGCGGGTGGTATTTCCGCGCTACCAGGATTGGGGCGACATTTTGCGCTGGCGCCTGCAGGAAAACGTGCCCGGCGAGTTTCCGTATACGGCCGGCGTATTCCCATTCAAACGCGAGGGCGAAGATCCCACGCGAATGTTTGCCGGCGAAGGCGGCCCCGAACGCACCAACCGCCGTTTCCACTACGTATCCCAGGGCCTGCCTGCTGCGCGCCTGAGCACGGCTTTCGACTCGGTGACGCTCTACGGCGAAGACCCCGATTACCGCCCGGACATCTATGGCAAAATCGGCAACTCCGGCGTTTCGGTCTGCTGTCTCGACGACGCTAAAAAACTGTACTCCGGTTTCGACCTCTGCGACCCGAAGACCTCGGTTTCGATGACCATCAATGGCCCTGCGGCTACTGTGGCGGCCTTTTTTATGAATGCGGCTATCGACCAGCAGTGCGAAAAATACATCCGCGAAAACGGTCTGGAGCGCCAGGTGGAAGCCAAACTGAAAGAAAAATACGATGACCGGGGGCTGCCCAGGCCAAAGTACAATGCCGCTGAACTACCGGCCGGCAACGACGGCCTCGGCCTCCTGCTACTCGGTCTTACCGGCGACGAAGTGCTGCCAGCCGACGTGTACAACCAACTGAAAGCCAAAGCACTGCAAGCCGTTCGCGGTACGGTGCAGGCCGATATTCTGAAAGAAGACCAGGCTCAGAAGACGTGTATTTTCAGTACGGAATTTAGCCTGCG
>CALEYM010000579.1 GCA_937926185.1 uncultured Bacteroidota bacterium
GTCATTTCGATGTCAAAATGTTTTAAGATTTCCTTCATTTACCAACAATTTCTTCCCCTGCACGGGGGAAGGCCAACAATTCGGCCCTGTTTTTGATGCATGGGTAGTATGCTTTGGTAATCTGTACGCGTAGTAATCCTTCGGTACCCCCTCGATGCGCGTCCTTTTACTCCCTCGTTCGAATCAAAACAATCTTCTGCCCATGTTACACCGAGCGCGACCGTTAGCCGTGTTATTCCTGTTGGGATTAACGATCCATATATCCGCCCAAACGCTCCAATCCGTACCGGCCCGCGTACACTACGAGCGCGAAATGGGCGCAGATTTCACCACTGTCCGTTTATTCGACAATGCGCCGGCCACCGATGTGCCGGCGGCGCGTTTTGCCCAAGGCGCCCAGTTTTTGCACCTGGCAGAGAGCGGGCTGGCTGAAATCCTTGCCGGGCGTCCGAAATTTATTGCCCTGGCGCTTCCTTTTCACCGTGAAACTTTGATGGTAGACCTGGTACAGACGGATATTCAAACCGCCGACTTTTACGTTGCCACCAGCGATGCTGCCGGCGAAGCCGTGGCTGTTCGTCCCGGCCTGCACTATCGCGGCGTACTGCGCGGCGCTACAGGCGCCTCCCTCGCGGCCTTCAGTTTTTTCGACAACGCCGTCATGGGCGTGGTGGCCGACGAACAGCATGGCAACATGGTTTTAGGCAAAGTACAGGGCAACGGCGGTCAGTACGACTATATGTTCTACCCCGAAAGCGAGCTGGCCATGGACAATCCTTTCGAGTGTAACCTGCTGGAAGAAATACCCGGCCGCGCCACGCGCATGCAGCCGGCCGCCGACCGTGTGGAAACCGGCAGGGCGTTGCGGGTGTACCTGGAGGCAGACCACCAATTGTACCGCGAGCGCGGCAATGTGCAGGCCGCGGCGGATTATCTGAGCGCCATGTTCAACATCGTGGCAGCGCTGTACGCCAACGAACAAATCGAACTGACGCTGTGCAAAATAAAAATATGGGTTAGCCCCGACGAGTATGCCGGCCTGGGCAGCAGCGCCGTGTTGGATCGTTTCCGCAATCAGGATGCCGGCACAAGGGCGGATCTGTCGCAATTAATCGCATTGGCAGGCCGGCGCCAGGAAAGCGCCGCCTGGCTCGATGTGTTGTGTCAGCCTGAATACGCGGTTTCGTTCAGCAATATTTACGTATCCTATTCCAACGTCCCCACCTGGTCGTGGACGGCTGCCGTGATGGCGCACGAAATGGGCCACAACTTCGGCATCCGGCACACGCAATGGTGCGGCTGGCCCGGCGGCGCCATCGATCCCTGCCAGCTGGCCGAGCGCGGTTGTGCCGCGGGAGACTTTACCCGTGTCGGTACTACCGTAATGAGCTATTGTCCGCTGATCACCTCCGGCATCAACTTCAGCAAAGGTTTCGGAGCGTTGCCGGGCAAAACGCTTCGCGGCGCGCTGAACGCGGCACACTGTCTGGCGCCGGCTAAAACAAACGTCAAAACAGTCGAAAACCGCAATACTGCCGTTATGTCGCTCGAATCGATGAACCTGTCGCCCAACCCCGCTACCAAACTCGTCAATGTGCAACTGCGTTACACGCCCCAGTCGGCGGTGCGCGTCGTACTGCTCGATCTCGTGGGCCGCGCGCTGCACACTCAAACCGCCGTCCGCGGCGACGCCACGCTGCAGTTCGATCTGAGCGGTTTGCAGAAGGGCGTGTACCTGGTGCAAGTATTTGAAAATGAACAACTGGTATCTACCAAACGGCTGATCAAAAACTGATGTCGCCCGAATTAAACGTAAATTTATACCCGACGCCCCGTATTGAGTGAAAATAACGGGGCTGCTTGGGGTCTTCCTCGAAATATTTGCGAAAGGCCAGGATAAAATTGTCTATCGTGCGGGTGCTGGGGAACACATCGTAGCCCCAGACAGCCTGTAGTATCTGGTTGCGGCTCACCACTTCATTTTTGCGCTCCACCAGCAGTTTCAGCAACATGGCTTCCTTTTTGGTAAGGGTAATGGTTTCGCCGCGAAAGGTAGCGGCCTCAAAAGTTTCAAAATTGACCCGGTTGTTGCCAAACTCAAACAGTTCGGGCGCCTCGCCCTTGACGCGCTGACTGCGGCGCAGCAGGTTGCTCACGCGCAGCAACAATTCTTCCAGGTTGAAGGGCTTGGTCAGGTAATCGTCGGCGCCGCGTTTCAGGCCCGCCACGCGATCCTGGGCCATGTCTTTGGCGGTCAGGATGAGGATGGGTACTTCGGGATTGCTCAGCCGCACCTGTTCGGTAATGCTGAAACCGTCGACCTCGGGCAACATCACGTCGAGCAGCAGCAGGTCGAAATGCTGGCCGGCGATCAGTTCGAGTGCCTTGCGGCCGTTGCCGGTACCGACGACTTCATAGCCCTCTTCTTCGAGATTGATCTGTACCAGTTCGCGGATGGATTCTTCGTCTTCGACAAGTAAAATTCGCATGGGCAGAGAGGTTTTTGACAGGATTTACATGATTAACAGGATATCTTGTAACTTTAATCCATCTCCAACTCAATATCCACCTTTTCGTGCCAGGGCAGCCCGTCGAGGTTCAGCCGTTCCATAAAGGGATCGGGGTTGAATTCCTCGACGTTGAACACGCCCTTGCCGCTCCATTTACCTTCCAGGAGCATCCTGGCGCCGATCATGGCCGGCACACCGGTGGTGTAACTGACGGCCTGGGTGCCGGTTTCGCGGTAGGCGTCCTGGTGCGAGCAGTTGTTCCAGACGTAGTAAGTGCGCGGTTTTCCGTCTTTTACACCTTTGATGCGGCAACCGATGGAGGTAAAGCCGGTGTAGTTTTCGCCCAACTCTTCCGGCGCCGGCAGCACGGCTTTCAGGAATTGCAGGGGCACGATATCCACGCCCTTGTAGCGGATGGGTTCGATGCCGGCCATGCCGATGTTCTGGATCACGCGCAGGTGGGTGAGGTATTGTTCGCTGAAGGTCATCCAGAAACGGGCGCGTTTGAGGGTGGGAAAGTTTTTGACCAGGCTTTCCAGTTCTTCGTGATAGATCAGGTACGAGCGTTTGGGGCCGATTTCGGGGTAGTTGATGTCTTTCCAGATTTCGTGCGGCTCGGTTTCCACCCAGCGGCCGTTTTCCCAGTATTTGCCTTTTTGCGTCACCTCGCGGATGTTGATCTCCGGGTTGAAATTGGTGGCGAATGCTTTGCCGTGGCTGCCGGCGTTG
Source organism: uncultured Bacteroidota bacterium (assembly GCA_937926185.1). Taxonomy (GTDB): domain Bacteria; phylum Bacteroidota; class Bacteroidia; order Chitinophagales; family Saprospiraceae; genus M3007. The sequence continues at coordinate 3,240 of CALEYM010000579.1, forward strand.
GCGTCCACGATATCGAGATAGTGGATTTCGTCGAAGTAGTGTTTTTTCGCGTAGGCGGTGTACACGCTCGTTACGCCGGGATCGAAACCGCAACCGAGCAGGGCGAGGATACCTTTTTTCTTGTACCGATCCTGGTAGGCCCATTGCCAGGAGTATTCGAACTTGGCCACGTCCTTGGGTTCATAGTTGGCCGTGTCCATGTAATTGACGCCGGTTTCGAGGCAGGCATCCATGAGGGGAAGATCCTGATAAGGCAGGGCGACGTTGATGACCAGATCGGGCTGAAATTTCCGGATCAGCGCCACGGTTTGCTCCACGTTGTCGGCGTCGACTTTTGCGGTTTTTATCTTGCGCCCGCCATAAGCCTGGTGAATGGCCGCGGCGATGGCGTCGCATTTTTTCTTGGTGCGGCTGGCGAGCATGATGTCGCCAAAAATTTCGCGGTGCTGAGCGCATTTGTACGCGACTACGCGGCCTACGCCGCCGGCGCCGATAATGAGTACTTTGGACATGGCTGATTTCTTTTGTCGGCGCAAAAGTAGGTATTTGAGCCATTTCCCGGCGGA
>CALEYM010000580.1 GCA_937926185.1 uncultured Bacteroidota bacterium
GAGTGGTGGCGACGAAAAAAGTTTCACTCAAAAAATAATCGGAAATGAAAAAAACATACTCTGGTTGGTTGATCATCCTGTTGGTTATTTCTGCGTGCCTTGACCAGCGCCCCGATCAACTGGATTTCCTGGAGGTGCGGATACAAACATTGGAAGCGGCAGATCTCAACTCCGTGCGGATCATAGGTCAGTTGAGCGGGCAGGGCGCCACTTTGGAGGGAGATTGCGGTTTTATATGGTCGTACGATCGCGAAGCGGTGGAAGAAAATCGCAATGACGTCGGGCGTATTATTTTAAGTTCGCTGCCGCCGCTCTCGTATAACGGTGAATTCGAGGCTACGCTCGACGACCTGGAAAGAGCGCGCACGGTTTTTTTTCGCGCTTTTGCGCGGGCCAGGGATGCGGAAGCCGGAGAACGGATCGTCTGGTCTGAAAAAATTGAATCGTTCACCGTCGGCGAAATCGTGGCCCTCACAGGCTTCGCCCTGATTTTCAACGACAGCGCCGCGGTTTACGGTCAGCTTCGCGGCGTCAAAGGCGCCAAAGTGGACGCTTCGGAACACGGCCACGTCATATCGGAAACCAATCCCATGCCGGCGCTCGGTTGTGGCGATTGCCGGGCTTACAACAACGGACCGAGCAACGACGACAATGTGTTCGACAGCGCTTTCCCAGGACTTAAGTTCAATACCACTTACCACGTGCGCGCCTACGCCATTGCCGGCGCCGATACGTTTTACAGTGTGAAGACGGATACCTTTCGGGTTCGCGACGGCTGGATACGGGTTGCCGACTTCCCTTACCCTTATGCGGAAGGCGCGGCAGCCGCGGTGAATGGAAAAGCTTACGCCGGTTTCGGCTGCAAAAAATCAAACGGCTGCATGCCGGGCGATTTAGTCCGGGATTTTTGGGCCTTCGACCCGGCCGGCCAGTCGGGCAACGGCGAATGGACGAAGTCCGGGGATGTTTCACCCTTTATCACCAACCGCTACAACGCCTCGGCTTTTGCCCTCGGCAATACATATTATGCTATTTTCGGCGAGTATTTCGAAAACGGAGAATCCAATCCGTTGCGCGATTTTTGTAAATTCGATATAACAAGTGGCGCCTGGACTGCCGACCTGCCTTTTGCAGGCGCCCGGCGCACCGGCGCCGTAACCTTTGTTATAAACGGAAAGGCTTACGCCGGACTGGGCAGAGATGCGGACTACAATGAATTTAATGACTTTTGGGAATACAATCCTTCGACTAACACCTGGCGCCAGGTGGCGGGCATGCCACTGCGGCTCAGCCCGCTCGACAACTCTGAAAATACCGGGCGTTATGAGGCCGTATCGTTTGTTATAAACGGCTACGCCTACGTGGGGGCAGGCCAGTGGAAAGCCACTGCACTGCGCGACTTCTGGCGCTTTCGCCCACCTGCCAATGATCAGGACCCGGGAGAGTGGACGCCCGCCGCTTTTCTACCCCCGGAAGCCATTGCACGCTACCAGGCCGTCGCGTTTTCCATCGGCGAAAAAGGATATGTGGGAACCGGTTATCATCCCACCGAAGGTTACCTGAAAGATTTTTGGGAATACGACCCTATCACGGATAAATGGAATAAAAAGACGCCTTTTCCGGGTAGTGCCCGCACCAATGCCATGGGTTTTGCCCTCGACGGTTATGGGTACCTTGGCGCCGGCCAGACAAAAGTACCCGTCAATGGTGGCCTCTCCTACACGGAATTGAGTTTGTCAGACTTTTGGCGCTATATCCCGGAAACAAAATAATTACACCCATGCGATACTATTTCATGCTGTTTTTTACGCCCGGCACATTAATTCCGGGCTTCGCCCAGAACCTGTACCCCCTTCAGGTTGCGACAGACAGTCTGCAGTTCAAGGTACTGGTGGAAAACCGCCAGCCCAGCCTGGAATGGGCTTCTCCTGCCCTTCTTTTTAACGCCAAACGCGGCGACTTCCCGGTCATCAGCAATATTTCCCTGCAGGAAGGCGATCTCGTGGTGACATATTTGCCGGGCAAAGCCAAAAGCAGCCTTTCGTACAGGATCGATCTTGGCCTGCGCCTGCCCGGCGGCGATTCCATTGCGCCGCAACCCTACGAACTGGCCGAAACGCCGCCGCCCACCGGCAGCAAAGAATCGCGGCAACTGGTATGGCAGGATTTTACCGAACAACTGCCCGATTTCGACGCAACGTACACCCTCTTTGTACGGCGTTCGCTCATGGGCGCCGTGAACTGTGCCGGCGCGCGTCCGGCATTTACCTTGCAAAAACAATTGCCGCATTACGCTGCCGGCGCGGCGGGCATCGTACTCATCGGACTTGGGCAGGTGTATAACCAGCAGAAAAAAGACGCCTACGAACAATATCAGCAGGCATGGGCTGCCGGGCAGAGCCAGGAAGAAGCCGGTTCCTTCTTTCAAACCGCCAACGACAAACGAAAGGCAGCCCGGGATTGTACCTACGCCGGCTGGGCATTGTTGGGCGCCGACGCGTTGTGGTATGTTTTCCGGCATTTGAAAATCCGCCAGCGGCAAAAAATATATGATAAATTTTGCGGGCAGCCGCCATTGTCTTCCCTGCGCCTGCGCCCTGCCAGCGTGCCGCAAAGCCCTTATCCGGGTCTGGGTATTTCCTTCACCTTTTCAACTGGCCGGCCATGAAACAACTGAAACAACTGATTCTCACCGGCATCATCGGGGCATATTGCTGCGCGCTGTACTGCCAGGATAATAAATACAAGTGCTACCACGATTTACGCGCAGAAGGCGTACGGCTAATGCAGCAAAAAAACTACGGCGAAGCCAGCAGCCGCTTCTGGGCGGCGCTCATCACTTGTCCGGAAAAACCGGCCAACAACGACCTGAGCGATCTGATCCAACAGTGCCAGGCCAGTTGGGTAAGGGATCTGGAAAAATCAGTGCAACAACAAAAAGAAGCGTACCAAACGGCCCTGGCAGCCCAGCGGGAGGCTGAAGCGGCCAAAGTATCGGAAGAAAAAGCCCGCAAAGAAGCCGAGGCCAATGCAGCACTGGCGCGCGAGCGGGGTATTAAAGCCGAATCGCTGCGTTTAGCCTTGCTTAGCGACATGATCCGGCAAAAAGGCCGGACTTCCGACGCCCTGGTGCTGGCCTACCTCGCCCTGCAAATGGCCGGCCCCGATACCAGCGGCGTGATGATGCGCGCCTTCGGCGAAGCCGCGCGCGATTCGATGGCAAATACGCTGTTCAGCAGTCCCAATGCCGCGGAATACCTGCAACAGGTTGCCGGCGGTCAAATCCTTTTGCTGAAGACCGCCGAAGGGCCGTTTTATATCATTAAAAAAGCGAACACCCCCGGCGCCACGGCACGGGTCGTACAACTGGAAGCCGGCTTTACCCAAGTGGTTGCCGCGCCTGCCGGCGACCTTTTCGTCGCCTGGGGACCGGGAAATACGGCACGGCTGATCGATGCCGGCGGCGCCGCGGTGGCCACCCTGAGCGGGCATACGGAAGCGATCCGCTGCGCTGCTTTTTCGCCCGATGGAAAACAAATTGCCACCGGCTCGCGCGACAACTCGGCCCGGATTTGGGATCGCGGCGGGAAACTACTGACTACTATCGGCGCCCACCGGGGAAATGTGCTGGAAGTCGTGTTTTCGCCCGATGGCGCCGCCCTGTTCACCCGCTCCGCCGACGGCAGCGTCAGCGCATGGGACACCCAGGGCGCGCCCATAGCGGGTTTTAACGCGGAGGACAAATTACTGCGCCGGGCCACCCTGTCGCCCGATGGTAAGTGGCTGGCCGCGGTTTTCTCCGACGGCAGCGCGACGTTCTGGCATGCCGGCGGCGCCAGACTCCGCGACTTAAACAACGGCCGCGATAAAATACAGGGAGCGTTTCAGTTCGCCCAAAACGCCCCGTTTGCAGCGGTTCGTCAGGGTATTCAGAATGTCGGCATTTGGTCGGCCGAAGGCAATTTGCTGCAAACCCTCCGGCATCCCGCCCAGGTAAGCGACTTTTGCATCAGCCCCGACGGCGCCCGTTTACTCACCTGGGCGAAAGACCGCGTCGCGCGGCTCTGGGATGCAGGCGGCACATTGTTGCGCGAATACAAGGGGCATCAGCAGGAAATCATATCGGCAGAAATGTCGGCAGACCATAAATTTATATTGACTTGCTCGAAAGACGGGACGGCTAAATTGTGGGACAGCAACGGCACTATTTTAACGGAATGGATTACCGGCGCCGGCGCCCTGGCGCAATTCAGCGCAGACAATCCGGGGGTACTGCTCGCGTTGAACGATGGCCGTACCCTGGCTTTTTCGCCGTTTCCCGCCGATGTTTATGCGCAAATGGATCGGGAAGCGATACTTTCCAGCGAACCGGCGGGGCGTTTGTTGCACGAATTTAACGTGCAGTTTTCCAATGCATTACGGTGAGCGGTATCCGGCCGTTTGCCCAAAGCGGCAAAACAACCAGGATAAACACTACCACCCGAATGCCCGCATTTTTTCCGCCCGATTGCCGGCGTCCAGCGGCTTCATAATCATTTTTCCGGAAATTCCCTGTTCGTCCAAATGCTGCGACCAAACATTACCTTCCCGGTCATAGTACAAGTATAAACGGTCGGCGGCATAGTCCCGGGTCAGGCGATTGCTGATCACGTCGCGAACCGAGTACCCCGACAGGCGTATGCCGAGATTGGTTTTTTCCGCCTGCATTTGCTGTTCGATCAGCCGCTCGCACCGGCAGCCGGCGTCTGTATATTTTATCCGCATTTGCCAAACCTTGCCGTTTTCACCGGCACGGATCAACCCGTGGTGTGTGACCGAACCGGCCGCGAACCAGATTTCATAAGCGCTTTGCGCAGAAAGCGCAACGGTTTGAATCCAATAAATCATCGAAAGCAGGATAAGACTCTTCATAGTAACATATTTTTTATTGATCTCATTGACCTCATTGACCTCATTGACCTCATTGACCTCATTGATCTCATTAAAAAAGAAAGGCGGCAGTCGAGGTTCATCGCTATCTGCCGCCCGTTCTTTTTCATCACCGGGTATTGGCTTTGGGGGCGCAAAATTTGGGGCCCGGGATTTGGTTTTTCCGGGATTTGGGCATTGGTTCCGGGGTTTATGGTTTCAGAGGCCGGTTAAGTGGGGCTGGTTTCCGGGGAATGGTTTAAGGAGTTTACCCTTCAACACCGGCAGTTCATGGGATTAGATTTGAGGTTTCGGTTTTAAGCGGTTTCATCTCCGGCGGTCGTTTTCAATATTTTTTTGGGATCAGGTCCTTGGGCGTTCAATGAAGCGTGTTTGTATTTTGCCAGTTTTGAAGTTTAGTCGCAGGAGGCAAAAAAATGTCAATTACGAGAATTTTAAATGTTGCGTCGCGGGGGTGACGACCCGATAAGGAAAACCAGGCGTGTACGAACCCGCAACCCGTTAAACCCGCTCAACCCGTAACCCTTATATTGGATATTTCTGACAAAACAAGCCGCCCGGCTTTTCAGGGATGGGGCATAATGCTACCTTTGGCCGCCCGGAGCCTGGACTTTTACTGTATCTGTTTAATTAGTTAACCAAATCTCTCCGTCATCAAGATGAGTCGATTCGTTTTACAACGCCTGTGTCTGGCTGTGGGGGCAATACTTGTTGTTGCCTTTTCCCCGCGGGCCCAGAACATTTCCTCCGCCAAAGAAACAGCCCTGCGTTTTTTGCAAGGCAATCCCGCCCAATTCAACCTCACCCGCGAAGACGTTTCCGACGTGCGCATCACCGATGCCTATGCCACGAAACACAACAGCCTTACCCACGTATGGGTGCAACAACAACACGCCGGCATTCCGGTGTACAACGCCCTGTTCGGGCTGCACGTGCGTCCCGACGGATCGGTGCTGCACCTCGGCCACCGTTTCGTGCCGGAACTGGCCAAAATCGTCAACACTACCCTGCCCTCCCTCGGCGCTTCCAGGGCGCTCGAACTGGCCATGGCCGATCTGGGTTTCACCGGCTTTAAAACGCCGGGTGTGGTACGGAAGATCAACGAACGCAACTGGGTGTTCGGGGGCGGCGCCGTTTCGCGGGCCGAAATTCCCGTGTCCATCTGTTATGTCCTGAATGAAAAAAAGAAACCGCGCTTAGCCTGGAATATTTTTATCGATCAGGCCAACACCTCCGACATGTGGACGATGTGCGTGGACGCGCAAACGGGCGAACTCCTGCTCAAACAAAACCACACGCTCTATTGCAACGCCGGCCACGTACACCGCGCCGGCGAAACCTGCACGGAAGAAAACGCTGCCCCTGACCTGGCAACCCAAGGTCTCCAAATAATCCGCAATCCGCAATCCGTAATCAAAAATCAAAAACCGGACGGTTCCGCCGACGCCGCGTACCGCGTATTCACCCTCCCGACCGAAAGCCCGGCGCACGGCGCGCACGAATTGGTAACCAACCCGCACGACCCGCTGGCTTCGCCCTGGGGCTGGCACGATATCGACGGCGCCGACGGCGCGGAGTACACCTACACCCGCGGCAACAACGTCTGGGCATTCGACGACAGCGCCAACGATAATGAAGGCACGCCCGCAGAATCGGCCGACGGCGGCGCCAACCTGACCTTCGATTTCCCCTTCAACCCCGATGCCGAGCCGCAAGTCAACCGGGATGCTGCCATCACCAACCTGTTCTACATGAACAACATGATGCACGACATCACCTACCGCTTCGGTTTCGACGAGCCGGCCGGCAACTTCCAGGTCAATAACTACGGCAAAGGCGGCGAAGGAAACGACCCTGTTTCAGCCAACGCGCTCGACGGCGGCGGCACCGACAACGCCAACTTTTCCACGCCGCCCGACGGCGCCTCCGGTCGCATGCAGATGTTCCTTTGGGGACGCCAGGGCGGCAAAATCGTCAAAGTAAATGCGCCCGGCGCGATCCTTGGCGCCTATTCCGCCACGACAGCCGGTTTCGGCGGCGCCGTAACCGCCACCGCACTCACCGGCGATGTCGTGGTTACCGACGATGGCACAGGCACCGTGGAAGCCGCTCAAAACTGTACGCCCCCGGTAAACAGTTTGCAGGGCAAAATCGCCATGGTCGACCGCGGCGTGTGCGAATTCGGCCGCAAGGCGCTCAATGCACAACAAGCCGGCGCTATTGCCTGCATAATCTGTGGCTTTGACGATACGCCGTTCGGAATGGCCGGTGGCGCGGTGGGCGGCCAGGTGACGATCCCGACCGTAAGCATGATCAAATCGGACTGCGATCTCCTGCGCCAGTATGCCGGCAACGGCCTGAATATTTCACTGGTGCTGCCTGCCAATACCGGCCCCGATTTCCTCGACGGCGACTTCGACAACGGCATCATCGCGCATGAATACGGCCACGGCATTTCCAACCGCCTCACCGGCGGCCCGAGCCAGAATGGCTGCCTGGGCAACGCCGAACAAATGGGCGAAGGCTGGAGCGACTGGTTTACGCTGATCACCAGCACCAAACCGGGCGACGCAGGCGCGCAAAAACGGGGAATCGGCACTTATGTCCAGCGGCAACCCAACGAAGGCGTAGGCATTCGCCGTTACCCATACTCCGCCGACATGAGTATCAGTCCGGTCACTTACTCCACCGTGGCGGAAAACACCGGAGTGCATGCCATCGGGGAGATTTGGGCGGCTGTTACCTGGGACCTGTACTGGGCCATGGTGGAAAAATACGGCTACGACGCCGACTTGGGCAACACGAACAGCGGAAACTACCGGGCTATTCAATTAGTGATGGACGGCATGAAACTCCAACCCTGTGGCCCCGGTTTCCTCGACGGACGCGACGCCATCATGGCCGCCGATATCGAAAACTACGCCGGCGCCGACACCTGCCTCATCAGCGAGGTGTTCGCCCGCCGGGGCATGGGTTATTTTGCCAGCCAGGGCGACCCGAACAGTGCAGGCGACGGCGTGGAAAACTTCGACCCGATCCCGACCTGTATCAAAACGCTGAAAATCGCCAAGGAAACCTCCACGCCGGAAATCGAGGCCGGCGACGACGTGCAGTTCACCATCACCGTCACCAACCATAAAGACGAAGCGGCAACCAACGTGGTGGTGACCGACCCGCTGCCCGCCGGCCTGTCGTTCGGCTCGGCCAGCAACGGCGGCTTCGACAACAACGGTACCGTTACCTGGAACATTGGTACTATGCCTTCCGGCCAGGTGCTCACGCTGACCTACACCGCCAAGTCGAATCCCGATAACAAATCCCTGCTTACCTTCCGCGACGACATGGATGAGGAAAACTTTACCTGGATACCGCTAATCAACGACGAAGGCAATATCACTTTTTACCGGCAAACCGATTCAGTCAAGGTAGGTTCGCATGCCTGGCGCGCCGACGCGCCCATTACCGAGACCGACCAGGTATTGCTTTACTTCGATCCACCGATCACGATTTCGGGCGCCAAACCCACCATGCGTTTCTGGCACAATTACAATACCGAGGCCGCTGCCGACGCCGGCTTCGTGGAGTTTCAGATCGTGGGCGAAAACAGCTGGCGGCGTCTTTCGGCGGAAAAAGGTATTCGCAACGGATATAACAACAATATCCAGTACGGTACTTTCGCCATCCCCTACCTCAGCGGCTTTTCCGGCAATTCCGAAGGCTGGGTGCGTTCTTATCTCGACGTGAGCGATTTCGCCGGCAAGGAAGTCCTGTTCCGCTTCCGCTTCGGCACCGACGACAATACCAACGTGGAAGACGGCGGCTGGGTGGTGGATCAGGTGGACTTCCTGGATTTGCTGAACTACGAAAGCGAAGCCTGCGTGACCGCCGACGGCGGCGATCAGGCCTGCGCCGGCACGTCAGTGATCGTAGATACCGACGCCACCGTGAGCACCGACGATCCGAAGGTCAACGCACTCGGCTTGCGCGTACAACCTAACCCGGCCTCAGACGTGCTCAACCTGACGATCGGCGAAGCCGCCCAGGGACCCGTTCAGGTGACGCTCACCGGCGCCGATGGCCGTATCGCCCTGCAGCAAAATACCAACAACCTCTTCGCCGGCCAGACGATCGCGCTCGACGTGCAGCACCTGCCCGCCGGCATGTACGTGGTTCGGGTGGAAAGCAGCAAGGGCAGCAGCGTGGCGAAGGTGGCGATCCGTTGAATTGATTCACCACGGAGGCACGGAAAAAGGCGGCCTTTCTCCCCGTGCCTCTGTGCCTCCGTGGTGAATCAATTCAACGAAAACGGCATCACAGGCGTGACCCGCCCTTGAAAAGCTTCGCGTTTCGGCAATTCGATCCGCACGATGCCGTGATGGGAATGAACCTGCAACCGATCGATGTCGAACAATTCCGGGTTAAATTCAAACTTTCGCTGAAAGGCTATGGGACGGTATTCCGTATGCCAGGAACGGCGTTTCCCCATCGGGGCATACTCTCCGGTTTCCGGTTTATAACGCACCTCGACGCTGCGGTCGGTAGTGAAAAATTCCAGGTCTTCGTGCGACAAGCCGGGAACAGCCAGCTCGATGTAAAAAGCGTCTTCGGTTTCGTAAACATTGGTCGCCGGCATCAGACTTAGTTGCACCGGCAGGCGACGCCGCGCGGCTTTATAGTTGTCCCGCGTGATAAAATCATCGAAATACAAGGGCAGCTCGGCCGGCAGGTGAAGGTTCTTTTGAGCAGGGAGCATGACAAAACTTTTTTATTTGAGCGATACAGGTTTCGGGCATATTTATGCTTCTCAAACACTATTCCAAACAACTAAGTTCTCCCCGCAGATGCCATTTTGACCATAATGTTTTGTTAAATCGGACAAAATGGCAAGGGGGTTATGAGGGTTTATGAAGGTTTATGAAGGTTTATGAGGGTTTATGAGGGTTTAGAAGGTTTAGAAGGTTTAGAGGGGTTTAGAGGGGTTTAGAGGCTAACGATTACCCACAAAACCGACATTTCATGGCCTCGGAGCACCCATTTCGCTTAACATTTTGGGCGATTTGGGGCGGGAAAGCGGCAGCGCCGCGAAATATTTGTAGAAAAAAGAACGTGAACCTGCGTGGAGGTGCAGCGCACCGGAACATTCACCGGCTACAGAACAAAATACTTCGGTGCGCTGCACCTCCGGGATAGGTTCGCTTATCCGGACTACTACAAATATTTAGCGGCGCTGCCGCTATCAACCCTCAAAATCGCCCAAAATGTTAAGCGAAATGGGGGCGCCAAGTTCTACTACAAACGTTGGGCCTCCTCCAAGGCCATGAGATGTCGGTTTTGTGGGTAATCGATAGCCCTCTAAACCCTCATAAACCCTCATAAACCCTCATAAACCCTCTAAACCCTCATAAACCCTCATAAACCCTCTAAACCCTCATAAACTTTTATTTAAAAACCGCTCCGCGATATTCAGCGGCCGGAACACGTACCGTTTTTTCAAATGATGCCCGCCGCTGCGGTGCAGGATGTCGCGCAGGGTGGCCAGCACGGTGAGCAGGTGTTTGCCTTTGTTCAGCATCACACATTCGGCGTGGGCGGCACGGGCGGCGTCGGTTACTTCCGAGCGGGTGGCGATGCCGCTTTTGTTGAGGGTTTCCAGCACCTGGGTAGCCCAGATAACGGGAACGTGGGCGGCTTCGCAAAGCCACAGGATTTCTTCCTGCACTTCGCTCAGGCGCTCAAACCCGATTTCCACGGCCAGGTCGCCGCGGGCGATCATAACGCCGAAGGCCGGTTCGGCCATGCCCTGGAGCAATAGCGCAGGCAGATTTTGCACGGCGTCATACGTTTCAATTTTCAGAACGAGGGGCGGAGTATGGCTCTTTTTACGTCGCAGGAGTTTCTGCAATTCTGCCACTTCCTGGGCTTGTCGTACGAACGAAAACCCTACAATATCAGCGTGCTCCAGGGCAAAAGGAATGACCGATTTGTCAAACTCGGTCAGGCTGCTGACCGAGAGCTCCGTATCCGGAAAATTGATGCCTTTTTCGGCTTTGAGCCGCGCCTTGGGCGCCGACGCCCGGATAAGCCGAAGGTTGGCCAGCATGCCGTCGCATTTTTCCACCACGGCCTCGAACAGACCATCGTCGAACAGTACCCGGTCGCCGGGGCGCAGGTCTTTTACCACGCCGGGTAGCGTACAACCCACCACTTTATCTTTCGGGTTGAATTTGGCGCCGGCTTCTACCAGTAAAAAGCGGTCGTCGGGCAGCAATTTCATGCGGCCTTTTTTGCGGCCTTTGCCCAGAATTGCCGTGCGGATCTTTGGGCCGGCCAGGTCGAGGTATATTTTACAGGCGCGCCCCGTGGCGCGCGAAGCCTTGCGCACATTGTCGATCATCCCGCGCCACTGATCGGGGCCATCGTGTGCGCAATTGATGCGGGCGATGTTCATGCCCGCCTGCACCAGGGCCTTTACTCCTGCATAATCGGTAGCCAGACCGCTGTCGAAAGTGACCATGAGGTGTGGGATATTGGGATTGACCTTGGGGCCGAACAGGGTGGAAGCGCGCTGGTGGATGAGGCGGGAGGCCAGCGGATAATAGATCGGCGAAATTTCGTTTTCCGGAATCGGTTCCCCCAGGCGTTTCAACACTTCCTGCACCTGTCGAAGCGCATGGCTTTCGGAACTGGCCAGCGAGGAAAGACCGGCATTGTGCAGGTCGTCCTGCAGGTCGCGCAGGTCTTCGCAGCGCAAAGCCAGGTAATGCAGCAGGTTGGTGGCGCTGGCGCTTTGCTGTGGGTGTACGCGGATGATTGCGTTTTCCCAATTTTCCTCGATAGAAAGCATGCGCTGATAAATGCGCTCCAAGTTGGCGCGCAGGGTAGCGAGTAGGTCGGTCATAACGACGCAAATCTGCAAAAAAATGGAAAGGCCGGGCAATGCGCGGATTTACGCGGGGGCATGATTTATATCAGCGTCCGCTCACCTTTCCGCGTCTTAAAAATGCGGACAGTCGCACTTGGGTTTGAACAATCGACACCCTTCCAGTACCACCATGCCGACCATCAGGAGCAAAAATGCGACGCGCCACCAATTAATTTTTTTCATAGACAAAATCCTGTTTACTTTTACAAAGGCGAAAGTAACCCAAACGCCCGACTTCGACGTAAAATTATTGCCGTTTGACAATCCGCTTGCCTTTAACCGCTTTGTTTTGAAACGTATACTCGTCGCACCACTCAATTGGGGCCTTGGTCACGTGACCCGTTGTATTCCCCTGATCCAGGAACTCGAACGTTTGGGCGCGGAGGTTTTGCTGGGTTCCGACGGGGTGGCGCTGCATTTGCTGAAAGCGGAATTTCCCCATTTACAGGTATTGGAATTACCCTCCTACCGTATCCGGTATCAGCCGGGCAATATGGTGTGGAACATCGGACGCCAGCTGCCGCGCATCGTCTGGGCCGTGCGCAGTGAACAATGGGCAACGGAACGCGCGGTGCGCGCCCTCGGTATCAAGGGTATCCTGTCCGACAACCGCTACGGCTGTTTCAGCAAACGGGCCAACAGCGTAATGCTGACCCATCAGCTGCGCCTGCGCGTGCCGGGGCCGGCGTTGGAGTGGTCGGCCAACGGGGTGCTGCGCCTGGCCCTGTCCAAATTCGACGCCGTGTGGGTGCCCGACGTGGCCGACGCGGATTGCCTTTCCGGCGAACTCTCGCACGGCCCTGCCGTACACCCCAAAACCCATTATGCCGGCGTGCTTTCCCGTATGCAGGCCTACGAGCGCGAATACGAATACGACGTAGCCGTGGTGCTATCGGGTCCCGAACCGCAGCGCGGCATCCTGGAACAACGCCTGCTGGATCAGGCCATTTCGCTGCCGCAAAAATTCATCTTCGTGCAAGGCCGTACCCAGGCCAAAAAACATTACTACGCCGCCGATAACGTGGAAGTGGTGTCGTACCTCACCTCCCGCGACCTCAACGCCGTGCTGCTGGCCAGCAAAACCCTCGTGTGCCGTTCAGGCTACAGCAGTATCATGGATCTCGTGGCTCTCGGCAAAAAAGCCATCCTCATCCCCACGCCCGGCCAAACCGAACAGGAGTACCTGGCCGCTTATTTTGCCGAACGCAACGCCTACCTGATACAAAAACAGGAATCCATCGACCTGCTGGCCGGCATTATGAACGTGGGCCGCACCAGCGGCATTCCGGCGGGGGAGTACCGGACAGATGCGTTTAAAGGTTTGTTACGGGAGTGGGTGGAAAGCTTGTAAAGACAGAGTCAAAAAAGAAACGGATTATGAATTCGTATGCCCGAAATTTCGGCGCCATGCTGCAAGTCTTCTGTTAAAATAGTATGGCAATTTGCGCTTTTAGCGCCTGAAATGATAAGGCTGTCCCAAAATGAAATTTTATTCAAGGTAAAAATGTCGATGGCATCTTTGATTAAATGAACGTCGATGCGAACTACTTCGAAGAGTGCAAGGTCAGATAGGGTTGCTTTAACTTTAAAAGGGTCTTGTTTAAATTTCCCAAGCATCACAGCCGCAAATTCGTTCAAAACCTGCGTACTCAAAACAAGACTTGCATTACCGCTGGCTTGTTTTAGTACTTCCAGGCATTTTTGTTGTTTCATTGGCTCGTCCTGACTGAAACAATACACCAAGAAATTGGTGTCAAGAAAATATTTTCCGGTCATACAGCTCGTTTCTGTTCCATTTCCAATTTTCCGTCTTCACAGCCAAATGCTTGTTTTGACTGTGAGTGATTAGCTTCTGAATGGGATCACTTTCAGGAGGACTGACCACCTGCTTCAATAAGTGTCTGATAAATTCATTCAGGCTTGTCCCGTGTTTTTCAGCATATTCCCGGCTTTTTGCCAGCAAGTCATCGGGAATGGATAAGGTAACGTTTTTCATGCTACACAGTTTATGTGTGCAAATATACAAAGGAAATTTACATTTGGCAACATTTAAAAATAGTATTAAATTAGATAACCGGGAAAACACTTTATTTGCCTGCACAAACCAACCTTTCTGTATGAAAAAACTGTCCCGCCGCGCCTTCCTTTACAACACCTCGATGGCTTCCGTCGCCTTGGGCGTAGTGCCCGCCACTGCCGAACCGGACAAAAAAGAGGTCTTCATACACCATGTTTTTTTCTGGCTGAAAAATTCCGGCAGCGCCGCCGACCGCGACCAACTCGTGGAAGGGCTGAAAAAACTCACCAAAATACCGGTGCTCCGCAAGTATTATATCGGCTATCCCGCCGCTACCAGCCGGGGCGTGATCGACAATACCTATTCCGTTTCCTGGCTTACGTTCTTCAACAACACTGAAGAAGAGGAGGTGTACCAGAAACACCCGGTACACCTCAAATTCGTGGAAGCGTACAGCCACCTGTGGGAAAAAGTCATTGTTTATGACTCGGTGGGGCCGAAGTAACCCCCGCCTGCTCATACCTCAAAAGTTGTTTGCCCCCGGCCCTGGAGCGACCTAACGTTAGAGGCTCATTGCGTAAAAGATCAACGTTGGGCCTCTCCGAGGTCACACAGAAACGTGATTTTGGCCATTCTTTTTCAAAAGAAAAACGCCCACGCCATCCCCGCAACGGCGATCACCAGTAAAAACGCCACGAATCCCTCCCCGCCGCCGTCGCTCGCGTCGCGGTCGAAACGCGGTTGGGGTGGATGGATTTTAACCCCTTTCACGGCAGGGTCGGGTATTTGACGTGTACCGGTTTTTGGGATTTCGATACCTGAAGGTCTGTTACTCATATTTGATTAAATTTAATGTTCAGTAACGAAAACGGCGGCGTCCGGGTTTTTAGTCTGTGCAAATTAAATGTTGTGGTATTCGCTTAAGGGGAAACCATTACCCTGAAATTGTTGTTTTTCCCCACACCCGGGGCAAACGGCGGCGCTGAGCAGGTTGCCGGGCACTTTTATGGAAGGCAAGGAAAATTACGAAATATGGAAGGATGCCGTGTCGTCGGCGTTATCACTGCCGGCCAAAGTGAAAACCTGAAAACACCACCCCCGGCGTTTGCGGCGCAGCGATACTTTCCGGGCATGGCCAGGACGGGAAACGGGATAGATTGGCTGTATCGGTTCAGGGCGGAGTGAGAAGTAATTCAGTGTGGCAAGCGCTTCCGCATCACCCCGTAAAAATACGTCCCGAACATGGCCGAGGCGAGAAACAAGACGAGCACCGTGTAGCCGCTTCCGAGCAAAATGAACATCGGCGCCGGGCAAATACCCGCCAAAGCCCAGCCCAGCCCGAAAATAAAACCGCCGATGATGTACCGCGGATACGTTTTATTTTTTGGAGGGATCACGATTTCCTTGCCTTCCACCGATTTCAGGTGGTAACGCCGGATGGCCTGTACGATCAGTATGCCGGCTACCACGGCAGTGCCGATGATGCCGTACATGTGAAATGACTGAAAATGAAACATTTCAAAAATACGGAACCAGGAAACGGCTTCTGTTTTGTACAGGGTGAAGCCGAGCAGGATACCGACGAAAATATAACGGGACATGCGCATGGCGCCAAAGAGTTTGAAGTTCGAAGTTTGATTCAGGTATTCCGACCGGGACTTAGACTTTCCAGGTTTTTAAAACCTGGAAAGTCTGCGCTGTTCTACCCCATCTATTTAAAAATAAGCGGAAAAATGAAATACGTCATCGTCATACCGCCCAGGAAAAAGCCGATGACGGAAACCAGCGAAGGCGCTTCAAGGGCGGACAGGCCGCTGATGGCGTGCCCGGAGGTGCATCCGCCGGCATAGCGCGCACCGAAGCCTACGAGGAAACCGCCGCCGATGATCATCAGCAGGCCGCGCCAGTTAAACAGGGCGGTCCAACTGTACCATTCCGGCACCAGCGGCACCTGGTCGGCTTCAAATTGCAGCCCCAGCGACCGCAGGCTTTCGACGGTGGCGGCCGACACGTGGGCTATCGAACCATCGGGCGCGGCGAAATAATGCGAAGCCATATATCCGCCGAAAACGGCGCCCAATGCCACGAGCAGGTTCCATTCCTGGTCGCGCCAGTTGATCTTGAAAAATTCGTTCATTTCGTCGGCGCCGTCGGCTGCGCACATGACGCGGAAATTCTCCGACATGCCGAAGTTTTTGCCGAACCACAGCAGCAAAAACATAATGAGGGCGATCATGAGCCCGCCCACGTACCAGGGCCAGGGCTGACTGATAAAATCGCGCAGTTGGACAAGCCAATCGGGAACCATAAATGAGTGATGAGTGATGAGTGATGAGCGATGAATTCCGGCTACGTTTACGAAACTTTTTAGGTTTCGTAAACGTAAGGCTCGCGGCTATTCATCCGTGTGTTAGCAAGGCATATTTTAAGCGAAAGCATGCAGAAAGTCTTCGGTTGTATCGGCGGCAGAGGCCAAATTTCGCTCCCGCCACCAATCCCACAGCAAGGTATGCAGTTTGTCTACAATTTGTGCAACGGATTCCTGTACGGCAGCTGACAATTTTATCGTCATCGGCTCCATATCTTCTGCCGATATGGTAATCAGATAGATTTTAGGCAGCCGCCCCGTTATCTGCAAAGCCTCAATGACGTCGCGCAGGCCAATGTCGTGGGTGCTCATAGAGCGCGGAAAATCAGAGGCAAAACGGGGCTCCAGCAAACGAATGGTACCGGCAAGCTGCCCATCGATGGTGGCGTCGATCAGTATCACCACCTCATACTGTTCAAAAATACCCATCAAGTGAAAACCGCCCGTGCCGCCGTCAAGCACTGCTGCGCCCGGCGGCAATTCTCGTTCTGCCAGGCGCTGTGTCACATGTACGCCTACGCCCTCATCACCCATCAGGTAATTGCCCACGCCGAGCACGAGTACGCTGTTTTTATCGCCGTCCGGAAAAATCATGTTCAGCATTTATAGTTACGAGGATTGAGCGGACTTTTTTTCTGTTTCTTCAAATACTTCTTCTTCAATAAATTTCCAGCCGCCCGACATCGACGACACTTCGCCGCGCCCTTCCACATAGTCGTGGTAAAACACCAGATAGACGTGGATTATCGCAAACAGGATAAACAGCCACATCGTGATATGGTGTATTTGCCGCAGCGCAAAATCGCCGCCGAAGAGGTATGGCGCCCAGGCAAACAAGCCGGCGATCCAGGAGTGGCTCATGGCGGCATACAATCCGAATCCGGTGATGATCTGCACCAGGAACATCAGGAACATCATAAAGTAGGTGAAACCCGCCAGGGCGTTGTGACCGACCGACAAGTGCTCTTTCCCTTTTAATTGCAAAATATCAATTTTGATCACCTCCCACATCTCCCGGAAATATTTGCGGTTGGTAGGAATGAAATTCTTCCAGCCGGCATATTTATTCCCTGCAAATCCCCAATAAATCCGGAATACAAAATTGAAAAGAAATATATAGGCGGCCACGAAGTGTATAAACCGTATCCAGCCGAACAGGTACCGCTCGTGCGCTTCTCCCCCGAACATTATAGCAGGCGGTTTGCCGATCAGGTAGCCGGTTATACACAGCACTACAATAGCCAGGGCATTGACCCAGTGGTAGATACGCACCGGCAACTCCCATACAAATACGCGGCGAAGTTTATGCGTGGACATTTTATAAAACTTTTACCCGGCTCACCTGCTTTCCTTCCTCGTCGTACAGGTGCACGGCGCAGGCGAGGCAGGGGTCGAAGGAGTGAATGGTACGCAGAATCTCGAGGGGTTCCTGGTCTTTGGCCACGGGCGTGTTCATGAGCGCCGATTCGTAGGCCGACTGTTTGCCTTCGCCGTCGCGCGGTGAGGCATTCCACGTAGTCGGGACGACCAATTGATAGTTGGCGATTTTCTTGTCTTCGATCACGATCCAGTGGCCGAGCGCGCCGCGCGGGGCCTCGGTGTGACCGACGCCCTGGGCCCTGGCCGGCCATTTCGCCGGATCGAATTTATCCATGTTCGCCATGCGGGTATCGCCGTTGCGGATGTTGGAGATCAGTTGGTTGTAAAACTCCAGCGTCCAGTCGGCCACGAGGATCGATTCAAGTCCGCGGGCGGCTGTACGGCCCAGTGTGGAGAACAGGGCGGCCGCCGGCACGTTCAGTTTTTGCAGGGTGCTGTCTACCACGGCTTTGAAATCTTCGCGGCCGCTGGCGTAGCCCACCAGTACGCGGGCCAGCGGGCCCACTTCCATGGCGTGGCCTTTCCAGCGCGGCGTTTTCAGGTAACTGTACTTTTGTGTGGTATCCAGGTGTTCGAAGGGTGGTTTTGGCCCGGTGTATTTAATATCGGTTTCGCCTTTCCAGGGGTGCAGGCCTTTGGCGTCAGCCGGGTATTCGTACCAGGAATTGTCGATAAATTCCTGAATTTCGGCGTCGGCGCGCATATCCACTTCGAGTACTTTGCTCAGGTCTTTATTGAGAATAGCGCCGGCCGGGAATTTGTAGGCCGAGGGGCCGCGGTAGCCGTTGGCGCCCAGATCGCCGTACACGAGATAGTTGCCCAGGCCGCCGCCGATGCCGCCCCAGTCGAGATAGTAGGGTGCGATAGCCAGCAGGTCGGGGATGTACACCTGATTGACGAATTCTTTGGCGTCTTCCAGCAGCTGACCCACATAAGCCAGCCGTTCGGCGTTGATGGCGCTCACGTCGTCGAGGCCGATGCTGCACGCCATGCCGCCCACGAGGTAGTTGGGGTGCGGGTTTTTGCCGCCGAAAATGGTATGCACCTTGACGATTTCCTTTTGCCACTCCAACGCTTCGAGGTAGTGCGCCACGGCGATCAGATTAACTTCAGGCGGGAGTTTATAAGCCGGGTGGCCCCAGTAGCCGTTGGCGAAGATGCCGAGCTGGCCGCTTTCCACGAAAGAGCCGAGGCGTTTTTGCAGGTCGGAGAAATAGCCCGGCGAGCTTTTGGGCCAGTTGGAAATGCTCTGGGCAATTTCGGAGGTCTTTTTCGGGTCGGCTTTCAGGGCGCTCACCACGTCCACCCAGTCCAGCGCATGCAGGTGGTAGAAGTGTACCACGTGGTCGTGGATATACTGCGTACCGAACATGATGTTGCGCACCAGTTCGGCATTGGGCGGAATGACGATGTCGAGCGCGTCTTCCACCGCCCGCACCGAGGCCAGGGAGTGTACGGTGGTGCATACGCCGCAAACGCGGCCCACGAAAGCCCAGGCGTCGCGCGGGTCGCGGCCGCGCAGTATTTTTTCGATACCCCTTACCATGGTGCCGGAGGAAAAGGCATCCGTTATTTTCCCGTTCTGGATATCGGCCTCAACCCGGAGGTGGCCTTCAATGCGGGTTATAGGATCGACGACGATACGTTGGCTCATAATTTTGATGTTTTAAAGTTCTTTTTCGGCTTCTTTGCCTTCAGAAATCAGGTTGCCGATCAGCCGCGATTTGCGGAGATTAGTCATCACTGCGTGTGCGGCAATACCCACACCCGTGGCGATGGCGGCCGCTGTACCGATTTTATCGGCGTCGGATTCGATGCCAAAGCCCGGAAACGGCTGGGCGCGCAGATAGAGGCCGCCGGCGTCCCAGTAGCCTTCTTCGGAGCAGCCGAAGCAGCCGTGGCCCGATTGGATGGGGAAGCTGGTACCGTTGTTCCACTTCGTGACGCCGCAGGCATTGTAGGTCAGCGGGCCTTTACAGCCCACTTTGTACAGGCAATAGCCTTTTTTCGCGTTTTCGTCGTCGAAACGTTCAACAAATAAACCGGCGTCGTAGAAGGGCCGGCGGTAGCAGGTATCGTGTACGCGTTTGGAATAGAAAGCCTTGGGCCGGCCGATGCCGTCGAGTTCGGGAATAGTGCCGAAGGTGATGATGTGCACCAGTACGCCGGCCATCACCTCGCCGATGGGCGGGCAACCCGGCACTTTGATGACGGTGGTACCCCGAAGCAATTTATGGATCGGCGTGGCGCCGGTGGGGTTGGGTTTGGCCGATTGCACGCAGCCATTGGAAGCGCAGCTGCCCCAGGCGATCACGGCCTTGGCTCCGGATGCCGCTTCTTTCAGGATGTCGAGCGAGGTGCGGCCGCCGATCATGCAATACACCCCGTCGGCTTCGGTGGGAACCGAGCCTTCGATGCAGAGCACGTACTCGCCTTTGTATTTTTCCATAGTGTCGCGCATACACTTTTCCGCCTGGTGACCGGAGGCGGCCATCAGGGTTTCGGTGTAGTCGAGCGACAATTTATCCAGCAGGATATCGGCAACAATGGGGTGCGAAGAACGAATGAAACTCTCGCTGCAGCAGGTACATTCCTGAAAGTGCAGCCAGATCACCGGAATGCGGGGCTTGGTTTCCAACGCGTGCGCAACCTGGCCCACGCCACTGGCTTCCAAGCCGAGATAGGCGGCAACCGTCGCACAGAATTTCATAAAATCGCGCCGGGAATAGCCTCGCTGGCGAAGTTCTTCGTAGTAACTGGAACGGGTGGGACGCAACGACATACGCAAAAGTTTTAGAAGGATGGAAGACGTTACAATTTGGCTTTAAAGGTATTTGCCAAAATATGTAACGGCTCCTGAGTAATATCAACTATTAAAATGATATTTGTCATGCGCTCCGCCGGCAGGCGGCCGGAATTTTGAAACCGTAAAAAAACAACTCCCTGCATGCACGAACTTTCCATCATTTACAGCATTCTCGAAGCGGCTGAGCAAGAAGCGCAACGGCACGGCGAAGGCACAATGGTGGAAGCCATCGATCTGGAAATCGGGGAGTTGGCCGGGGTGGAGATCAGTTCACTGGAATTCCTCTGGCCGGCTGCCGTAGCCGGTACTATACTGGAAAAGGCCGCGTGTAATATCGCCCGGCCTGCGGGAAAGGCCAGGTGCGGGAGTTGCGGGCATGCTTTTGCGATAAAACAATATTTCGACCCCTGCCCGCAATGCGGGTCGCATTGGAACGAGATCATTAACGGAGAAGAATTACGCATCAAATCACTGACCATAACATGTGCACAACCTGCGGTTGCGGCGGCAACGGACATAAACTGACGGCCTTCGCGGCTTTTAAAAAACCGGCTTCGACGGCGGGCATTACCCTCGAAGGGCCCGGCGTAATGGTGGAAGAAACGCCCGTAGCCAACTATTCCCCCGCTGCCACCCTCACTGCGCCGGCCCCCACCAAAACCGTGGTGGAACTGGAACGCGACATCCTCGATAAGAACAACCGCCTGGCCGAGCGGAACCGCGGCTTTTTTGAAGCCCGGAATATCCTGGCCCTCAACCTGGTGAGCTCGCCCGGCTCGGGGAAAACCACCCTACTGGAACGCACCCTGGTCGACCGGGGCGACCGGCTGCGGTTCTACGTGGTGGAAGGCGACCAGCAAACGTCGCGCGATGCCGAACGTATCGCTGCCGGTGGCGCGCCCGTGGTGCAGATCAATACCGGCAAAGGCTGCCACCTGGAAGCCGAAATGGTGCACCAGGCCATCCGGGAATTGCAGCCGGCCAGCGACAGCATATTATTTATCGAGAACGTCGGCAACCTGGTGTGCCCTTCCCTGTTCGACCTCGGCGAAGCCTGCCGCGTGGTAGTGATCAGCGTGACGGAAGGGGAAGACAAGCCGCTGAAATACCCCGACATGTTCCGCTCTTCGCAACTTTGCCTGATCAATAAAACCGATCTGCTGCCCTACCTGAAATTTGACCTGGAGGCGCTTAAAAATTTTGCCCGCCAGGTGAATCCCGCGCTGGAATTTATCGAAGTTTCGGCCACTACGGGGGCGGGCATGGAAACATGGTACGAGTGGCTGGAGCGGAAAGCGCGTGAAGTGAGTATTTAGACTTTCCAGGTTTTCAAAACCTGGAAAGTCTGTTCCGGCGCTTACGTTTACGAAACTTTCAAAGTTTCGTAAACGTGAACCCGCTAACCAGTAACCTTCTAACCAGTAACCTTCCAACCTTCTAACCTTAACAGCATTATGTGTCTTGCCATTCCGGGAAAAATCACAACGATCACCACCGACGCGGACAACCCGTTTCGCAGCGGCAAGGTGAGTTTTGGCGGCATCGTTCGCGAAGTCAATCTGAGTATGGTGCCGGAAGCGGACGTGGGCGATTACGTGCTGGTGCACGTGGGTACTGCCATCGGCACCGTGGATGAACAGGAAGCACAAACCACCTTCGATTATCTGAAACAGATCGGCGAACTGGATGATCTGGATATAGAACGTATCTGACTCATGGAAACGGCTTTTCCGCTACTTTTTGCCGCTTTTGTCGGCTTCGCGCACGCCTTTGAGGCCGACCACCTGCTGGCCGTGAGCAATATCGTGACGAAGCGCAATTCCATCCTCCTGGCCGTCAAGGACGGCATCGCCTGGGGGCTGGGTCACACCTCCACCATCTTCCTCATCGGCCTGATCATTATTGTGGGCAAGGTGGCGATAACGGAGCAAACCTTCCACTATTTCGAGGCAGCCGTGGGCGCCATGCTTATCGCCCTGGGTTTGTTCCGCCTGCGCTATTTGTGGAAAACGGGACAATCTTTCCACACCCATTTTCACCTGAGCGACCTCCTTTTCTGGAAAAAACGCCCCGCCCGGCTGCTTGTCCAAACTCCCCGGCAACCTGCCCGGCCGGCAGCGGAAACCCTGCTGCTGCGCTATTCCCCTCAAACGGAGAGCCATCGT
Source organism: uncultured Bacteroidota bacterium (assembly GCA_937926185.1). Taxonomy (GTDB): domain Bacteria; phylum Bacteroidota; class Bacteroidia; order Chitinophagales; family Saprospiraceae; genus M3007. The sequence continues at coordinate 22,588 of CALEYM010000580.1, forward strand.
TTGGCGTATGCCGTGGGCCTGGTGCACGGGTTGGCTGGCAGCGGCGCCCTGGTGCTACTGGTGATGAGCCAGATCCCGTCGGCCGGCAGCGCCATGTTGTACTTGCTGATCTTCGGCGTGGGTTCCATCGGCGGCATGTTGCTGGCCAGCGGGGTGTTCAGTTTGCCGTTTTCCAAAAAACTCTCCACGAACGCGCTGCTGCAAGCGGGACTCACGGCGGTTTCCTCCCTGCTTTGCGTGGCGTATGGGACGCAGGTGGTTTGTGAGAATTTGATGGGCTGAGCCCCGGTTTTTATTTCATCAGCACCGATTTTGTCAAATACCCTTCTTCCGCCCTTTGCCGGCCGACCAGGTCGTAAAATGCCGGGTCGTCCGGCGTGGTGGCGCCCAGGCCGTCCACGTAGCGGTTAAACATGCAGAAGACAGCGGCGATGAGCACCGTGTCGTGTATTTCAAGGTCGGTGGCGCCCAGTTCGCGGGCCGCTGCGATGTCTGCCGCTGTGACCGCCTTGCCGCTTTGCTGCACTTTTCCGGCGATATGGAGGAGCGATTTCAACTTGTCGGAAACGGGCGCCTTGCGATAATCTTCCCACACGGCATGCACCAGTTCATAATCGTTGCCGGGCAGGTGCGCGGCAATGGCGCCATGCGAAGTCATGCAAAACTTGCACTCATTGCGGCTGGAAACGAAAGAGGCGATGAGTTCACGCTCGCCGCGGGTAAGCGGAGAGTCTTCCACGAGTAGCGCCTGTGCCAACATATTGAGCGCCAGGGCGGCGTCGGGCCGGAAGTTCATCAGGCCACGGATGCCGGGAATATTGTCGGGCGTTTGAATGTACGGCATGGGACAATTATTTTTTTTCGTAAAACAAGGGTTGGTAATCGTTTTCCGGCATGGTGTAACCGCGGGTGGTAATGCGCCGGCCCAGGGCTTCGTAAAATTCCGGCTCGGCAGGCGTAGCCGCGGCCAGCCCGTCCACGTAGCGATTGTAGAGGCAAAACAGGGCGGCGATGAGCACCGTGTCGTGGATTTCCAAATCCGTTGCCCCCGCCTGCCGGGCAGCATCGGCGTCTTCCGGGGTGACGGAGCGGCCGCTGTGCTGCACTTTGCCGGCGATATGGAGCAGAGCGCGCATTTTTTCGCTCAGCGGCGCAGTAGATACGTCGCGCTGCACCGCTTCGAGCAGGTCCTGGCTGCCGCCGGGTAACTGGCAGCTGGCGGCGCCATGCGCGGTGGAACAAAACGCGCAATCGTTCCGGTAGGAAACATAGGTGGCGATCAGCTCGCGCTCGGCCTCCGTCAGCGTGGACGGCCCCCGCAGCAGCAGCTGTGTGAGCTGGCACAAGGGGCCGGCGCTTTGCCGGCGGTAATCGAGCAGGCTGGTGATGCCGAACAGGTCGGTACGCAAAGCGATATGAGGCATGGTCAATCCGTTGGTGTTGAATTTTTTACAAAATACAAGGCCGCCAAACCGGGAATATAAATCAGGGAAAAAGCAAAAATAGCATTGCCATAGCCCCCAAACCAAACTACAAGCGCGCCCACAAAAAATACCGCCGCCGCGGTAAAGGCGCGTCCGGTATGAAAACACAGACCGGTTGCAGCGGCGCGCACGGCTCCAGGAAACAGTCCCGGAATATAGTCATTCAATACGCCCTGACTTATACCGAAGCAGATGCCCAGTAGCCCAATACCCAGAGGAACCGTCGCAGTATACGTTGAATGCGCCTGAAAGAGTCCGTACGTAGTCAGCAGGCAAACGATAAAACAAATCGCCTGTACCTGCCGGTGCCCGAAACGATTGGCCAGAAAGCCGGACACCAGGCCGCCGCCCAATCCGCCCATGCCGAGCAAGGTCATCGACAGGCCCCGTTTCGACTGACCCTCCGCCAGGTCGTCGCCTAATAAACTTTGCACCCAGGTGGGCAGCCAGGAAAAAGCGGCCCATAAGCCAAGCAACATGGTTCCATAAATCAGTATACCGGAGAACAGTTGTATCGAATGATCCTTCAAAGAGAGCCTGGAAGAAACGTTCGAAACTGTGGATTGCCCTGGTGGCCCCGGCGCCAGCCGCCGGAGCGGCAGAATCAGTAGGAGCGCCGATGCCCCGAGCCAGAAGGCGGTGCGCCATTCGGTCACGTTGGTAGTTACCGTGCCAGAAGCAATAATACCAACCGGATAAGCGACCGACAGTATGCCGAGCGCCACCGCCCGGCTACGCGGCTCCCAGTTTTCCGAAACCAAGACTGCCGATACGACCAACGCCGCGCCGACCCCCGCGCCGACCAGTAAACGAGTAAAGGCAAACACTTCCCAACTGCCGGCCAATGCCCCTGCCGCACTGCCGGCGCTATAACTCCCCAACGCCAGGATGAGTACGGTGCGGCGCCCGATATGGTCGGATAAAAATCCGAAAGCAATGCCGCCCAGTGTGGCGCCGGCCAGAAATGCGAAATTGATCCAGGCGCCCACGGTTCCCTTGCCCGCCTCATCCAAACGGGGCGCAAGCGACCGTACGATATCGGGAAGGTAAGCCGACGACAACACCGAATCCATCGCGCCCAGCGCAACGCTCAAAAAACAAAGGGCAAAAAGTTGGTAATGACTCCGGGTGACAGCGGACATAAGTGTTCAATATCGGGTAGTGTACGGATGAAAAGCACTCCAGCTGTGCCAGAATTCCTGGTATGCCGTTACGGGACGCAAATTAGGGGCAGTACCGCCGACGTTTTTGCCCAGCAGGTCCCAAGCCTTGCCCTCGCTGAACAGGGTATCGTTGCGCAGCGCAAAAACGGCTTCCCCCGAGGGGCGTTCGAAAGCAAAAAAACTCAGGGTATCGGCAGCAAGGGCGATAACGACGGGTTGTTCGCCCACCCGGTCATTGATTACCCGTTCCCGTTTCAGCCGGTTCCAGTCGTAGGCTTTGGCAATGCGGTTTACGACAAGCCCCACCACCCACGACTTGTCGCGCCAGGAGAGGGTATCGGTGCCGGTGAGTTTGCCCCGTCCGAGGCCTTTGTCGTAGGTTTTGAGATGATCGTATTCTTCGGTAAATACGCTGTCGGGCTGCATCACGAGGCTGTTGGGATACAGGGTAAGCCATTGGCGGAGGGTGGTCTGTGTGGCAGGCAGTTCGGGCAGATTTTTGCCCTTCAGCGGTCCGGCTACCGCTTCGCCCGTGGCCTGGCGCCACCAACTGCCCGTGGTCGCGTCTTCCAGCATGGCGTTGAAATGATCCATTCCGACGAGGCGGAATGTTTCAGGGCGGCCGTCCACCGCTGGCGCAAACACCCGCCCACTGCGGCAAACGGTACAGTAGGTGACCATCACGGGCGTATGGCCCACCGTATCGCGCACCTGGTGGTGGTAACCGATCAATTGGATCGGATAGGCTTTGGCTTGCCCGTCGAGCGCGACGCCGAGCACCAGTTTGTTCGAATCCACGGTGTTTGTTTGGGCGCCGGCCGTGCGCAGGGTACGGGGCTGGTAAAACATTTTATCCGCCGCCATGTCGAAATTGAACAGATAAAGGGCAGCACCGGCTATTATCAGCGCGCCCATTGTCCACCATTTTGCGCTGCGCCATGCCGGTAACACCCCTGCCGCGATCAGCACCCCGAAAACGCCCCGAAACACCCAACGCCACTGATGCAGAAAGTACGCAAAGTCCAGGCTGGTCATTCGCTGGCTGCCAGGCATGGGCATGATGAAGTACACGTTGGCGAATTCAAAAACCGCCAGGCAAATGACGCCGGTGTAGAAGAGCTTTTTCATTGAACAGCAAAGAAAGAAGAAGCAGGAATAGGGAAATCTTAGAATTTCATTAGATCACCCCTTTTTAACCGCCCCTTTTCCAAACCGGTCCCGAATCTTATCCATCGCCGCCAGCAATCGCCCTTCTTTTTCGGTGTCGTCGAACAGGTTGATACGGCCTGGGTGGCGCCGGAACCCGTGAGGCAGTCGAAGACGAGATAGCCAGGAGAACTTCCCAACTTTATTATTCGATCGGGTAACGGTTCAGGCTTTTCTGTTGGACATTGTGCAAATAACTCATAACTCATAACTCATAACTCATAACTCATAACTCATAACTTATAACTTATAACTTATAACTCACTTCACCGCTTCCGCCATATACACAATGTACTCCGTATCGCCCTGCCAGGGGAAGGGGTCTACTTTTTGGCGGTAATGACATTTGACCAGTTTTCCTTCGAATTGCTGGAGTTGCGCATATACGGCGCTGTTCTGGGCAGAAAACTCCCAGGTGCTTTGTTGCGACATCATGACGCTGCCGGCCAGATGTAACTGTCCTTCATACGTTTTGAAAATGACACCTTTTTTGGAAATCTTCACCAAGGTGCCTGAGCGGGTACCCTCACTGATCGTATAGGTGCGGTAAAAATAATATCCGGCTAAAAAAACCAGAAAGCCGACCAGGATAGCCCACAGGCTCCGGCGAAACCATTTGCGGGCGCTTTGTTTGATTTGATCTGCTTGTATAGCCATAGATTGAAAATATACGTCAATTGAATTACTTTGTCTTTGATTATCATGGGTCATTCCGGGCCCCAAGTCGTAAGTCGCAAGTCATCAGTCAAACTCCTTTTTTACGGCCCCAGATCTGTACGTGCAGCCGGTCGGTGTAGCGGAAACCGCGGGTTTTACAGATTTCCACCAGCCAGGGGCGCCGTTTGGTCAGGGTTTGCCGGTCGGAGCCTTCGGGCATCAGCCATATCTTTTCCGGCGGAATATGGTAACGGTCCATCAGTTCCAGCACTTCGTCAAGGTCGGCTTTTTCCGCCACCACAAATTTGAAGTGTGCTTTTGAATTTTTGGCAAAAAACGGATAAACGGCGGGTTTCTCCCGAAGTTTCCGGGAATTGTTGCTGTTTTCAAGTTTAGGAGAAACATTGTACTGGTCGATGGCGGCATCAAAGGCAGGAGTGGGCAGCAGGGTTCCGTTGGTTTCCACTTCGAAGCGATAGTCGGGGTGGAATTGTCGCAACGCCTGCATCAGCTTAACCAGTCCCGGTTGTTGCAGCATCGGTTCGCCGCCGGTCAGGATGACATTGCGGCAGGGAAAGGCAGCCACGGTGGCCGCGACTTCGTCGATCGCACATGTTGCGATCCAGGTTTTTGGGTCAAATTTCCGGTAGCCGGGTTTGTTGTCGTTGACGTGTCGGAACCGGGTGTCTGCCCAATTCCAGGTGTAATCGGTGTCGCACCAGATGCAGTGCAGGTTGCACAGGGAAGTGCGCACAAATACTGAGGGTACGCCCGTACTTTTTCCTTCGCCTTGTATGGAATAAAATATCTCCGGCATGCCGTGCAGCCGGGCGAGTTTGAGGACGGGATTTTGTATGTCTTCGGGCAAGGGAATTTTTAGGTAAAGTTAGCGCGCGCAAAATTGCGGCCTTTGATTTTTTTTAACCTTTTCAGAGCATTACTCAAAAAGTGCCGTCTGGCTGAACAATTCGTCTTCTACCGAGGCCCTAACGGGCGCCTGGTTGGCCGGTGCGTCGGGCAGCAGGCGTTTGACGATGCGCAACTGGTGGGTATAGCGTTCCTGTTCGCGGTTGAAGACGCCAAAATGATCCAGTTTGTCGATTCTGACTTTGCCGGAGGCATGAATGACGTGACAATCGGGCAGGATAATGCCCACATGCCCGATGTCTCCTTTGCCGTTATCAAAAAAAGCCAGGTCGCCGAGTTGGCATTGCTCCATAAAATCGACCGGGCGACCCTGGGTGACCTGTTGGGCGGCGTCGCGCAGGAGCCGGATGCCGGCGATCTTGAACACCATTTGGGTAAGGCCTGGCCCGTCGATGCCAAAGGGGGAACGCCCTCCCCACAAGTATGGGGCGTGCAGGTAGCGGCGGGCTACTTTGACGATCCAGTCGCCGGTATGGGGCGCCTGGCCGGGCGTGACGACCGGGCCGGAGAACTGAAACGACTGGTCGCCGAGCTGGCAGCGCAGCCCGTCGTAGCGGGGCAATACCGCGCCCAGCGTTAGCGGGATAAAATGGTCGGCGGCCATCAGGCCTTCCACCAGCGACAAATTGATGGACGAGTGTTCGCGATAGTCGTCGTATTCGCTGGGGGTGAGGCGTTTGAGTTGTTTGTTGTCTACCCAGCCACCGAAGCCGTCCCAGGCGCACACCACGTGCCTCCATATATCTTTTGAATCGGTGACCTCTACCGTTTCACCGAACAGCAGTTGGGATACCATCTCGCTCTTGTCGGACGGGTGGGCGCGCAAGGGCGCGAGACTGATTTGACAGGCAGCGTACATAAACAGACCTAAAGTTCGTTGAAATAACGGAAATCGTGTCCTTTTTCTATTTTTTGCAGCAACTCGTAAATGAGCCGGATAAGGTTGTTGACGTCGTCCTTGTGCGCCATTTCCACGGTGGTGTGCATGTAGCGCAGGGGCAGGGAGATCAGTGCAGACGGTACGCCTCCGCCGGAATAGGCAAACGCGTCGGTATCGGTACCGGTGTACCGGGAAGCGGCTTCCCGCTGGAAGGGAATATCTTTTTCTGCTGCCGTGCCGATGATCAGGTCGAGCAGGCGGTTGTGTACTGCCGGGGCATAGGTGACCGAAGGCCCGTTGCCGGCGCGTACATCGCCGTGTTTTTTCATATTGATCATGGGCGTGTGGGTATCGTGCGTCACATCGGTAACGATGGCTACGTCGGGCCGGATGGTTTCGGCCACCATTTCCGCCCCGCGCAGACCCACTTCTTCCTGTACGGAATTGACCACGTACAGGGTGTAGGGGAGTTTTATATTATTTTCTTTCAGCAAACGGGCTACCTCGGCTACACAAAAACCGCCGATGCGGTTGTCCAGGGCGCGGCCACAATAGTACCGGTCGTTCAGCACGGTAAACTGATCCTGGAAAGTGACCACGCAGCCCACATGGATACCCATTTTCTGCACCTCTTCCCGGTCTTTGGCGCCGATATCGATGGTGATATTGTCGAGCGCCGGCGCCAGGGTAGCGTCCTTGTCGGTGCGGGTGTGGATGGCCGGCCAGCCGAATACCCCTTCCACCAATCCTCCTTGCCGGAGGTGAACGAATACCCGCATGGACGGCGCGATCACGTGGTCGCTGCCGCCGTTGCGGATGACGTGAATAAAGCCGTCGTCGGTGATATAGTTGACAAACCAGGAAATCTCGTCGGCGTGGCCTTCAATGACGACTTTGTAGTTCTGACCGGGATTGATGATCCCGTAGGCCGTGCCGTAGTTATCCAGTTTCCAGTCGTCGATGTACGGTTGGAGGTATTTCAGCCAAAGCCGCTGCCCCGACGACTCGTGGCCGGTCGGGCTGGCGTTGTTCAGGTAACGGCGTAAAAATGCTTCCGATTCGGGTGTAATTACATGCATCCGATTAAATTGTTAGAGGTTGAGCGGGTTAGCGGGTTTCGGGTTGGCGGGTTGGCGGGTTGTTTTAACCGTTAACCCGCAACCCGCTAACCTCCTTCTAGGCATAGAGCGCCCCCCAACCTTCGGGGTTTTCGCGCCATCGCCGGAGAATTTGCAGGTCCTGGGGTTCAATATACCCTGTTTCGATAGCCTCCTGAACGAGGATGTCGTAATGGGTTAAAGTTTGAAATGGTATTTCTTTTTCAGTAAAGGCTGATTGTGCTTTGGCGAATCCATATTGAAAGATAGCCAGCACGCCAACGACGATACAGCCGGCGTCGCGCAGCGCCTCGGCGGCGGTAATACAGCTACCCCCAGTGCTGATCAGGTCTTCAATGACCAACACGCGTTGTTTTTCCCGGATTTCGCCTTCAATCAAATTGCGCCTGCCATGGTCTTTTGCGCTGCCGCGGACGTAAACAAAGGGTTTGTCCAGTTTGTCGGCCAGCAGGGCGCCGTGTGCGATGCCCGCGGTGGCTACGCCGGCTACCACGTCGAAATCGCCGAAGGATGCGGCTTGTTCGGCGAGGCAATTTTTTAAAAAAGTGCGAACGGAAGGGTAGGAGAGGGCTACCCGGTTGTCGCAATAGATCGGGGATAGGATACCCGAAGCCCAGGTAAACGGGTCGCGCGGACTAAGTTTGACCGCTTTGATCTCCAGTAGACGGCGGGCTACTTCGGCGGCGTGGTGCATGCTGTGTGGCGTTTGAGATGATGCTGGATTTCTGATGTTGCGGATAATTTGGGCAGTTTTTTTGGCAGCTTTGGCGGAAGCTCGTTCTTTTGACCCGCAAAATGAACGTGATGCCTCCGCAGCAAATGTACAAAGTCTATGTAAACGGTGTTCCGGTTTTTCTGGGCACACCGGAAAGTGTGGGCGAATTGGGCCTTTTACCCGCGAAAGATGTGTTTACCGCGCCCTATATCGGCAAAAAAAAGCAAATCCGGCAATACCTGGATTTACTGGATAAAAATAAAAACGTGCGAGCCGTTGCCCTGTACGGCGAAAAAGCGGAAGCACTCTGGGCCGACTTTTGCGCCTGCTTTACCCAGCTGGAAGCCGCCGGCGGCTACGTGACCGACCCCCGGGGCAGGCTGCTGGTCTTTTACCGCCGCAATAACTGGGATATGCCCAAAGGAAAAATAGATCCCGGCGAAACCCCCGAACAAGCCGCCCTGCGCGAAGTGCAGGAAGAAACCGGGCTGAAAAACCTGACCCTTGATTCCTTTCTCGCCCACACCTGGCATACCTACACCCAAAAAGGCGAACGTATATTGAAACGCACCTGGTGGTATCGCATGCGCACTGCCGATACGGATGCCACACCGCAAACGGAGGAAGACATCGAAGAAATCCAATGGGTAGACCCCACAACATGGCTGGCGACGAAGCCGGTGGTGTATGCCAGTATCCGGGAGGTGATTCAGTTGGCAGTGGACGGTGGGCAGTAGTGCGTTCAGCAGACGGAAAACACCTTTGTTTATCCCACAAAATGCCATTTTTTATGCAAAATGATCTGGTAAGCTACTACGCCGCCCGCGCGGCGGAATACGAAAAACTGTACGAAAAGCCGGAACGGCAAAAAGACCTGACGCGGCTGGCTACCATTTTACAGGATGTTTTCCGGGGAAAAAATATCCTCGAAATCGCCTGCGGCACCGGCTGGTGGACCCAGCGGCTGGCCCTGACGGCACAATCGGTGCTGGCGACCGACATCAACGAATCTATGCTGGATATCGCCCGGAATAAATATTATACCCGCAATAATACGGCATTCATACGCGACGATATTTTTCAAAGCACGCTGGATCAAACCGTTGAAGGGCTGTTCGGCGGGTTCATCTGGTCGCATATTCCACTGGATCAACTGGACGGTTTTTTAACACAAATCCGAAATGGCGTACAAACGGGCGGCGCCATTGTTTTCATCGACAACCTGTACGTGCCGGGCAGCAGCACACCCGTCAGTCACAGCGACGAGGGCGGCAATACCTACCAGACACGGCTCTTATCGGATGGTTCGGAGCACCGGGTGCTGAAAAATTTTCCGGCGCCGGATTTTCTGGCGGAAAAACTGACCACTCTGGGTAATGATTTTGAATACCGGGCCCTCGATTATTATTGGCTGGCCCTTGTCAGAACCGGTGCAGTTGGACCTTCTAAACCCTCTAAACCTTTTCTAAACCCTCTAAACCCTTTCTAACCCCTCT
>CALEYM010000581.1 GCA_937926185.1 uncultured Bacteroidota bacterium
TTCCTTGGGGTGTAAAAATTCTTCAGACGAAATGAAATGTTTGTCACTCACATGCTCCCTAATATTTTCCCGTAAAATTTGCCAAAAAATCTTATAAATCCAATCATCATGAGTAAAAATTTCATCTTAACAGGATTGGCAGCATCAGTCGTCAACCTTTTAATAAATGCGGGCGTACATTTCTTCATTTTAAAGGATTTTATGGAGGCACATCCGCCTGTATCCGGAGAGTTCTATAAACAATTGATACGTCCACCCGACCAATTGATTGGCTGGGCAATGGCTGTTACGTCCATAACAATGGGCTTTTTTATCGCCACCGTCATTCAATGGTCGGGCGCGAGAACCTTCGTTTCGGGCTTGAAAAAGGGCGTCATCGTCGGAGTTCTTTTTTGGAGTTCCGTCAATTTTGGGCTGTACGCATCTTCCAACCATTTTTCTCAAACCGGCGTCCTTGCGGATTTGCCTTGCAGCGCTTTGGCAATGACTATGGCTGCCGCCGTTTCGGCCTGGGTATTGGGCATGAGGGAACAGATAAAACGCTGAAGGGTAAGAAATGACGCTTTGGGTAAAAATATTAACCTCGCTGGGCAGCCTTGCATCCATAGGCTTTGGGGTGTGGCATTTGGCATCTGCCCCCCTTTCACTCCTGCGCAAACCTTAACACCTCTTCCACAAACTCCCGGTGATTGGCCAGGCGGGGCACCTTGTTCTGGCTGCCGAATTTGCCGCGGGCTTTCATCCAGCGGTGGAAAGTGCCGGGCGGTACGGGGCGCAGGCGCAGGCGGTCGAGGGCCATGCCGCGGAAACGTTTGGCTTCGTAGTCGGAGTTGATACGCTGCAGGGTTTCGTCGAGCATCTGGTTGAATCGCTCCAGATCGTTGGGCGCTTTTTCGAACTCCACCACCCATTCGTGGCCGCCTTTGGCGCGTTCGTTGGCGAAATATACCGGTGCGGCGGTGTATTCGGACACCACCACGTTCAACTGGCGGCAGGTTTCGGCCAAGGCCTTGTCGGTGTCGCCCACCATCACTTCTTCGCCGAAGGCATTGATGTATTGCTTGGTGCGGCCGGATATCCGGACGCAGAACGGGTATTTGCGGGTGAATACCACCGTATCGCCCGGGAGGTAGCGCCAGAGGCCGTTGTTGGCGGAGATCAGCACCGCGTAGTCTTTGCCGAGTTCCACGTCGGTAAGCAGCACCGTTTTCGGGTGCTCTTTATCCCATTCCTCGATGGGTATGAATTCATAAAATACGCCGTTGTCGGCCAGCAGGAGCATATCGTTGCGGTCCAGGTCGCACTGCGCGCCGAAAAAGCCTTCCGAAGCGTTGTAAATTTCCTGGTAAACGAAAGAATCGCTCGGGATCAGTTCCCGGAAGGTTTGCCGGTAGGGTTCAAACCCCACGCCGCCGTGCATGTAGGCTTGCAGGCGCGGCCATACTTCGAGCATGTTCTGTTTGCCAGTGATTTGCAGCACCTGGCGGAAGAGCACGAGTATCCAGGTAGGCACGCCGCCAAACATCACGATATCGTCGGTGCGGCTCACCAGGTCGGCGATGCGCTGGATTTTTTGTTCGAAATTGGGCATCAGGGCGGTTTCAAAATCGGGTGTGTAGAACATGCGCCCGATGGCCGGCATGTGGTAGGTGAGAATGGAGCTGATGTCGCCTACGCGGGTTTTGGGGTATTCCGCCAGGGGGCTGAAACTGCCGGGCATGATAAGGTTGCGGCGGCGAAAAATTTCGAGGTCGGGTTTGTTGTGATAGAGCAGGGCCAATGAATCCCAGGTACCTGCATTATGGCAATGCAAGAGGTTAGTGGGCGGTACCGGGATGAATTTACTTTTGTCGCTGGTAGTGCCGCTGCTTTTGCTGTACCAATTGATTTCGCCGGGCCAAAGCACGTCGCGTTCGCCGTGCATCATCCGGGTAATGTACCCTTTGATGCGGTCGTAGTCGTGTACAGGCACCTGGCGGGCGAAATCCCGGGGCGTACGGATGGAAGAGAAGTGATGGGTACGGCCGAATTCCGTGTGCCGGGCGCTGTCGAGCAATTTGCTCAGCCAGCGCTCCTGCGCCGCTTCAGGTCTTCGCATATACCGCTCAATGCGTTTTATACGCAGGCGCAGGTACTGTTTAACCATTGCGTTCACCAGCCATTTCATACGCTTATGCTCAGTTGGTTGCGTTTCGTGGATGCGAAGTTAGAAAATCAAAAAGATACGCGCATGCTAAATCGCGCGAAACGTCGCCCGAACGTGGTTTCATCGCAAAGGCCGGGGCAAAGGTCGGATAAGTTTATGTAAGGTTTATGGGGTTTAGAAGGTTTATGGGGTTTATGAGGTTTATGGGGTTTATGAGGTTTATGAGGTTTATGGGGTTTAGAAGGTTTAGAAGGTTTAGTTTAGCTGGGCAAAATGGCTTGCAGTCACATCTTCAAACTATTTTATGCTGCAACTGAATAAGTTCAAGGATTTCGATTCTTTTTACGAGGCGTTGCTGCCTTCAGAAAAACCGCTTTGCCTGCGCCTGCGCCGGTTGATCCTGGAAAATTTTCCGGAATGGCGGGAAAAGTTCGGCTACGGCGTGCCGTACTACCATCGTCGCAGCCGGATTTGTTTCATGTACCCGGCTTCCTTCCCATATAGTGGCCAAACGGCGGGCGTCGCATTCGGCTTCGCCCGCGGCCATTTGCTTTCCAACGAACAGGGCCTGCTGGAAATGGGCGAACGCAAAGAGGTCGCTTACCTTCGCCTGCTTGCGGAAAAAGATATCCGGGAAAATGATTTACTCGAAATCCTGCACGAGGCTGTGCTGATAGATGAAGACCTTTACCAAGAAAAATACGCTAAAAACAAAAAGAAATGAACATCATTATCCGACCTGCCACCGAGGCCGACCTGCCGGCCATCCATGCCCTCGTGTACGAACTGGCCGTTTATGAAAAAGAACCGGAAGCCGTGGAAACAACGCCCGCCGAATACCTGGAAGATTTCCGAAACGGCCTGTTCGAAGCCACCGTGGCCGAAGTGGACGGACAAGTCGCCGGCATGACACTGTATTACATGGCCTATTCCACCTGGCGGGGGAAAATGCTTTATCTCGACGATTTTGTGATAAACGAAGCCTACCGCCGGCATGGCATCGGGCAATTGTTGTTCGACGCTTTCGTGGAAGAAGGCCGGCAGCGGGGCTGCCGCCTCGTCAAATGGCAGGTGCTCGACTGGAACGAACCCGCCCTCCATTTCTACCGGAAAAACAACGCCATTATCGAAACGAACTGGTGGAATGGGAAGATACTTTATTGATTGCGGATTGCGGATTGCGGATTATAATGGCCTTCGGTTCAGATGTAGCAGTCGGTAGGGGGTTATCATTGTGATTCCCGGATTTTTGTTTGTAAATTGTATTGATGCAGAGAGCCCCTGACGGCTGTTTCAAAAATTTTGAAATTTTTAAAACAGCCGTCAGGGGCTCTCTGCATCAATACAATTCCCCTTTATACTTATTGTTTCACCGCCCGTTGCACACCTACGCCGCCCGGGCCTTCCAGCCGCAGGAAAAGCATGCCGGGTTGTACGTTGCCGTCCAGTTGCAAATCGGCTTCGTTATAGCCCTGCTCCCGGTGTGCTTGTACAGATTGCAGAACGTGGCCGGCGGCATCGGTCAGGGTAAGCGTCGTTTGACCGGATTCCGGCAGGTAGAAAGCCGCCTTAAACCGGTCCCTTACCGGGTTGGGCCACACGGGAAACATGGTAAGCGCCTGATTTGGATTTACCGTCACTGGTATCGACTGGAAGCGCAATTCAGCCTTTAGCGTTTGTAATTGGCGCGTGTAGGCTTCCGCCTGGGTAACAGCCGAGGTCATCCGGAGCGACTCTCTCAGCGTACCGTTTTGCAAGGCGGTGAAAACCAGTGTAAACGTTTTCAGTTTCAGGTTTTTACCAATCACCGTTGGGTCGAGCATGATGGAATTGTACCAGGCGGCAGTGAGCCGGCCTTCTTCCGGTATGCCGGTAAATTCCAGGGGCACCAGCCCCGGCTCCACTTTGACGGATGATAATTTGCTCACGTCATAATCCAGCGTAAACTGGAAAGCGGCCAGGCTTGCCAGGTTGGGCGTGATAATATCCACCCGGATTTCCTCCCCGGCCGTAAAGACCCTGTCGACCGCTGTAAATATTGCTTTAGTGTCTTTCGAACGGTCCTCGGGCGGCGCAACCAGGCCGGCCGGATCGGCAGAACCGTTGACGTCGCCGTACTTTATGCCGATAAAGTCGGCCTGGGGAGGCGCCATCGGGCCGGACAAGCAGAAGGTAAGCGACGACGGTATGGACGCGGACCAGGGGCTTGCCGGGTTGGCGAACGTATAGTTTTTCGGAATGAATTGCCATACTTTATTTACGGGGAACGTTTGTTGCATTCCCAGGGTCATTTTAAGGATGTTCGCAATATCCGCATCCGTCAGCGTACCGGATTTATCCACGTCGGCTGCGAGTAGTTTGTAGGGCGAAGACAAGGGCAACACGGCATCGGTATGTCCGGCAACGAGCAGGGCATCCAGCGTGTTAATGCCGTCTTTGGCGTCGTTGTCGTCGAAGCTGGGGGTCAGTTTGTAGTTACAACTGGCCGTAACGCTACCAATGGTATATTTACCGTAGTCATCCGTCACGGCGGTGGTTATCGTCGCGGCGCCCTTTTTCAGGGTAAGCTGTACGCCGGGCACACCCTTTTGGTTGTCGGTGGCCACCGTGGCAAAGAACGGTTTGGAATTGGGACAGGACCCCATGTTGTCCTGTACAATGACGTAGGTAAGGCAATAATCGGCGTTGCCATAGGCATCTACCGACCATATCTCCACTTCCTGGGGGCCCAGTTCGGTGCAATCGAATGTGACCGAATGGCTGTCGGTGGGGAAGCCGGTACCGGTACCCGCCTTTCGGATGCCGAATTTTAACTGATTGACCGGCGTACAATTGTCTTCCGCGTATTTAATAAAATCAGTATCCCACAAGGTGATCATGCCGGTCTGCATAATATTGATGCTCAGACCGTTCAGACAAACAACCGTGGGCGCTTTGCAGTCTTTTACCGTGAATTCATATTTGCACAAAGTTTCGTTGCCGCACTTGTCGTCTGCGATCCATTCGATTTTGTGCGTACCGTAAGGGAACCCGTGGCCGGGCGGGAATGCGATATTGGCCATCAGCGTATCGCCGCCCACCACCATTTTGTCGATGGGCCAGGCGTTGGGGCTGCTGCTGCTGAGGTAAGTTTCCATGGATCCGTTTCCGTCCAGATCGAGAAAAAGCCGGTAACTCAGGAGCAAATCGCTACCGGAACATTCATCGGTCACTTTGATACCGAGGTTCGCAGGGCCTTCGCATTTGTCGACGTGGCCATTGTTATATTGGGTGGCATCATTGCCGGTAAGGTCGCAAAAAACGAGGGGGTCCTTCGGGCAATCCACAAAAGTGGGCGCCACTTTATCCACGACCTTGATGATCTGGGTGTAATAAATATGCCCGCGGTTGTACGGAATGCCGAAAACTGAAGCGCCCACGTCCGTATTCGGGTCGTTGGGTATAAAATTCGGCCATGGTTCGGTGGGGTCATAAGTACACCAATGGATAAGCGTCCAGGTGCGCAGGATCTTTTTACATCCGCCATCGGCAGTGATGTTAAAAACCTGGTCTTTGATCGACACGCCTACATTGAAAGAACAATCGCTGTACTTTTCGATAATGGGCCAAACGGTGTCGGCGGGCGCGTTGCAGCCCATGATAGTGACGTCATCTGGGAATTTTACCTTGTAATAGGCGGTTTGCGCGCCGGCAGTAGCCAAGCCGCCAAGCAGGAAAGCGGTGTAAAGGATAAGTGATCGCATAAGTGGGATGATTTTTTTTACGAATGTAGGTGAGCTGCGCAAAAATGTATCCCTCCAATACAGGGTTTAAACGTCGGGTAGACGACGGATTGAGAAGTAAACGACAGTGCGTACCATAGAGACGGTACATTCCCGTTTGTTTTTACCTTTGTTTCCATGGCCTGACCATCATTAAACACATTAACCACATTTTATGCAAGTCGTCGTTTTTGGCAAACAATACAAAGACAAGGATCTGCCCCATATCCAAATGTTGTTCGATGCCCTGTACGCCAATGGCGTTACCGCCTACGTGTACACACCCTATCTGCAGGACCTTGAAGGTAAAATCCGCTTTAACGGGCCTTATGCAGCGTTCGATGGCTACCGGGATTTCCGGGTGCACCGAATCGATTTTGTGATCGTCTTGGGCGGCGACGGCACCATGCTCAACGCCGTCACCCTGGTGCGCGACGCCGGTGTACCCATGTTGGGTATTAACCTTGGCCGACTGGGTTTTCTGGCCAGCATCGACAAACACCACATCGGCGATTCCATCGATAAACTGGTTGCCGGACGGTACAATATCAACGAAAGAGTTATGTTGTACCTGGAAAGTTCGCCGGACGTGTTCGGTGAAATTCCCTTTGCGCTCAATGATTGTACCCTGCTGAAGCGCGATACCTCCTCCATGATCACCATCCACACTTTTCTCAACGGCGATTACCTGAACTCCTACTGGGCCGACGGCATCGTGATCGCCACGCCTACCGGCAGCACGGCTTATTCGCTCAGTTGCGGCGGCCCGATCGTGCTGCCCAACTCCGGCAACTTCGTGATCACGCCCGTGGCGCCGCACAACCTCAATGTGCGCCCCATCGTTCTGTCCGACCAAGCGGTTATTTCATTTGAAATCGAAGGCCGCGGCGACAACTTCATTTGTACGCTTGATTCCCGATTCGAACTGATCACCGCCAAACACCAACTGGCCGTGCGCCGGAACGATTTCAAGATCAAACTCGTGCAATTGCAAGACACCACATTCCTCCAAACCCTCCGGGAAAAACTCACCTGGGGGGCAGATATGCGGAACTGAGCCGGCCATAACTCCCAACTCTTCCCTACCTTCGCCCATGATGAATAAAACAAACGCCATTCACCGTTTGCCTTTTAAATTTTCTTTTCCCAATTCCTGCATCTAAACCATCTAAACGCTCTAAACCATCTAAACCATTTCATTTTGCCTTTCCCAATGCCTGCTCTTGGCCAACACCGCGCAAAATCTTTTCTCAGCCGTTTGCAAAACAGCGGACGTGTACCGCATGCCCTCCTGTTTTTAGGCCAAACGGGTTGGGGTTCCCTGAGCCTGGCCCTTGATTTTGCCCGCCTGCTGCTCTGCGAGAAACCTGAACTTCATCCCGAGTCCTCGGGATCAAACGCCGAATCTCAAACTTATTGCGGCCAATGCAACGCCTGCATTAAAACAGGCCACCTGACCCATCCCGATTTGCATTTCTCCTATCCGACAGTGGGCGCCAATGCCGTGAGCACCGACTATGTAAAAGAATGGCGCTCCGCCCTGAGCGAAAATGCCTATCTCGATGCCAACACCTGGCTGCAACGGCTCGGCGCCGAGAACAAACAAGGCAACATCACCAAGGAAGAATGTAACGCCATCATCAAAAAACTCAGTCTGAAAGCGTTTGAGGGGCGGTACAAAATCCTCCTTATATGGCTGCCCGAATACCTCGGCAAGGAGGGCAACCGCCTTTTGAAACTGATTGAAGAGCCGCCGGAACAAACCGTTTTTTTGCTCGTTGCCGAAAATGCCGACCTTATCCTGCCAACCATCCTCTCGCGCTGCCAGCTGGTGAAAACCGACCCTTTAAGCGACGACGAAATTGCAGATGGCCTGCAACAGGAGCGCCAACTCGACGCAAACCGTGCCCGGCAAATCGCCTTTCTGGCCGGCGGCGATTTCCACCAGGCCTTGCAAATGGCCGACAACCCCGAGCACGACGATGCGGCCATGTTCCTCGACTGGCTGCGCAAATGCTGGCGCGGAAACGGCATAGAGATGGTAAAATGGACTGACACCTTTGCCAAACTGGGCCGGGAAAACCAAAAACAATTCCTGCACTACGGCCTCCACTTTCTGCGCGAACTGATGGCCATGGTGGTGACGAAAAATCCCGAAGCCCGCCTGCGCCCGGAAGAACTGAAAACCGCCCAAAACATGTCCGGCGTGCTCGATTTTAACAAGATCACCCACCTGGTCGGCATACTGAACGACAACATTTATTTCGTCGAACGCAACGCTAATCCCAAAATTCTGTTCCTGGATACCTCCATCCGGATCAACCGGATTCTGAAGGGCGGTTGAACCCCCGCGTAAAACAACTATAAAAAGTGCGGGAAGCTTTCGACCTTTGCATTCCCTGAAATGCCGGATTATCCAAAAAACAGGAACTTTTACTTCAATCAGGGGTAAATAATTCCTGCCACACAAACCTTAAACCGCGGCGACCGGTCTGTTTCAACCAAAGAGAACGGTCGCCCACGATATATTATGGGCTGTATAGGCTGTTCATGTTCTACCGGTAAAGACGCCGTCTCCGGCTGCCGTTCCAATGGCGGCTGCGCTTCGGGAGGCTGCAACCGGCATAATACCTACGACTGGATTTCGGCAATGGGCATTCGCGATCCGCAACCGTTCGACGTTGTGGAAGTGAGTTTTAAAAACGGCTCCCGAAAAGATTTTTACAAAAACCCGTCTCACACCCGGGCCGTCACGGGCGACTGGGTGCTCGTAGAGTCGGCTTCCGGTGGCTACGACATCGGCAAAATATCGCTTTCAGGCGAACTGGTGCGGCTGCAAATGAAACGCAAACGCACCCGTGCCGACGCCAAGCAACAGACCGTTATCCGCAAGGCGCATGAACGCGACCTCGAACGCCTGGATGAAATCCGCCGGCAGGAACGCGATGTGATGATCCGTTCCCGCGCCATCGCCCGCACCCTCGACCTCAACATGAAAGTAGGCGACGTGGAATTCCAGGGCGACGGCCGTAAATGCACCTTCTATTACACCGCCGACGGCCGCGTCGACTTCCGCGAACTGATCCGGCACTATGCCCGCGAATTCAAGGTCAAGATCGAAATGCGGCAGATCGGCGCCCGTCAGGAGTCGGCGCGCATCGGCGGCCTGGGCAACTGCGGTCGTGAACTGTGCTGCTCTACCTGGCTTTCGGAATTCAAAAGCGTCAACACCGCCGCCGCCCGGTACCAGAATCTGGCCATCAACCAGACCAAACTCTCCGGCATGTGCGGTCGCCTCAAGTGCTGCCTCAACTACGAACTCGACACCTACATCGATGCGCTGGAAGACTTTCCCGATAAGGCGGAAAAACTGAAAACGACAGCCGGCCTGGCCGTTCTGATGAAAACGGACGTATTCAAACGGCTGATGTACTATACCTACGCCGAAAACCGCGGCAAGTTTTATCCCCTGCACGTCGACCAGGTCTGGGAGGCGCTCGACATGCTCAAACGCGGCGAAATCCCGGCCAGCCTCGACGATATCCTGGCCATGGCGCCCCCCTCGGAAGAACCGGAAGAAGAGGAGCCGGACTTCGAAAGCGTCAACGACGTGATCCAGTTGCCCCTCGAAAAACGCAAAAAGAAAAAACGCAAAAAGAAGAAAGGCCGTGCCGATCAAAGCCTGGCCTCCGCCGTGGAAAAAGCCGAACGGGAAGGAACCGGCCGGCCGGCGCAGCAAGGCCGCGGCGACCAGCGCTCCAGCCGGGGCCAGCGCCCGGAACGCCCGCAAAGCCGGACGGATCGGCCACAGCAGCCTGATTCACGCCCGGAACGCCCGCAAAGCCGGCCGCCCAGACCCGACCAGCCGCCCCGCGAACCGCGCCCGGAACGCCCGCCGCAACAACAGGAGTTGCCCGTGCCACCGAAAAAGGAAGACGGGGAGGGAGGAAAAAATAACAAGCCCGGCGATGGAGGAGGACGGGATAAGAGGCGGTTCAAAGGAAAAGGTACGAAGAAAAGTTGACGGAGTAAGAGGCCCGTTTTTCTGTGTGTTGTTTCCCTTTCGGATAATTGATAAGTTTGTGCCTAAATTTTTAAATATGAACGCTACGCTTGAAGCCAGGAAATTAAGCATTATTGAATACCTGGCTGAAATTGAAGATGAAGCCCTGATTCAACAAATTGAGGCGTTGTTGAAGCCTTCAGTTGATTTTTGGGACGAACTGAACGAATCACAGAAAACCAGCATACGACGCGGTATCGAACAGTTAAATAATGGGCAAAGAACCGATTATAAAAGATTCATCGAAGATTTCAAAAAACAACGAACGGCACGATGAATGTTTATTTATCTCCCGAAGCCGAAGAACAACTGCAAAGTTTGCTTGAATATCTCGATAACTCCTGGAGTAGCAAGGTTTGCGATAATTTCATCGAAAAATTTGAGCGCGCCCTTCAAAACATTGCCTGGTCTCCCCTGGCTTATCCCTTAAGCGACAAGCTTCCAGGACTTCATAAATGTGTGGTGACCCGTCAAACTTCCATCTATTACATGATCGAAGGCGATGCAATTTTAGTGGTCGCCATTCTGGACAATCGCCAAAATCTCTAATAGCATGCAATACGACGTTACCGTCATCGGCTCCGGCCCCGGAGGATACGTAGCCGCCATCCGCTGCGCCCAACTGGGCCTTCGCACCGCCATCATCGAACGTTACGCCACCCTCGGGGGCACCTGCCTCAACGTGGGCTGCATCCCCTCCAAGGCCCTGCTCGATTCCTCCGAGCACTACCACAATGCCCACCATACGTTTAAAACCCACGGCATCGAACTGAAAGACCTGAAGGTAAACCTGCCGCAAATGATCCGGCGCAAGAACGAGGTGGTGCTCGACAACGTGAAAGGCGTGGAGTTCCTGATGAAAAAAAACAAGATCGACGTCTACCGCGGCCACGGATCGTTTGTCCATAAAAACCGGATCAGGATTACCGGCGAAGACAATGCCGTGCAGGAAATCGACACGCAAAAAGTCATTATCGCCACCGGATCCAAACCCATCGTACCGCCGGCGTTCAACTACGATAAAAAACGGGTGATCACCAGCACCGAGGCGCTCAACATCGAAAAAGTGCCCGGCAGCATGCTTATCATCGGCGGCGGTGTCATCGGGCTCGAACTGGGCAGCGTGTACGCCCGCCTCGGCACGGAAGTGCAGGTGGTGGAATACCTCGACCGCATCATCCCGACCATGGACGGCGATTGCAGCCGCGAACTGAGTAAATCGCTGAAAAAACTGGGCATGCAATTCCACCTGCGCCATGCCGTCACCGAAGTGACGCCCGGCAAAACCAAGGTGAAAGTAGTGGCCAAAAGCCGCGACGACGAATCAAAAGTTCTGAATTTTGAGGTGGACTACTGTCTCGTCGCCATCGGCCGCCGGCCCTACACCGACAATCTCGGCCTGGAAAATGCCGGCATCAAACCCGACGAAAAAGGCCGCATTCCCGTCGGCGAACACCTCGAAACCAGCGTACCTGGCATATATGCCATCGGCGACGTGGTGCGGGGCGCCATGCTGGCCCATAAAGCCGAGGAAGAAGGCGTGTTCGTCGCTGAAACGATAGCCGGGCAAAAACCGCATATCCATTACCATCTTATTCCCGGCGTCGTGTACACCTGGCCCGAGGTGGCCGCCGTGGGATATACGGAAGAAGAACTGAAGGAAAAAGGCGTACCGTTCAAAGCCGGCAAATTCCCCTTCCGCGCCCTGGGTCGCGCCCGCGCCAGCATGGACCTCGACGGCATGGTCAAAATCCTGGCCCATAAGGATACCGACGAAATACTCGGCGTACACATCGTGGGCGCCCGTGCAGCCGATATGATCGCCGAAGGCGTGGCCTTGATGGAATTCCGCGCCTCTGCCGAGGATGCCGCCCGGATGAGCCATGCCCACCCGACCTATACCGAGGCGTTCCGCGAGGCGGCGCTGGCAGCCACGGCCAACCGCCCGCTGCATGTGTAACGCCGACTGTCAGTCGGCGTGTAAAAAATCTAAACTTTTATAGTACGCCGACTGTTAGCTGGCGTGCAAAAAATCTAAAATTTCTTCATACGCCGACTGTTAGCTGGCGTGTAAAAAATCTAAAATTTCTTCATACGCCGACTGCCAGTCGGCGTTACAGTGCACCGGGCAAGGCAAAGCCTCCAACCATTCCAACTCCCTTGTCCTGCCGCGGATATTTCCCGTATCGGCATCATAATCCGCCGCCCAGCGCAGGAACTTTTCGAATACGACGTGCAAATCGCCGCCCAGCGCCAGGCGTTCAGCGCCGTAACGCAGCCGTTCGCGTTCGCGGATGCGCGCCAGACGTATTTCCACAGGCAACCACAGATAAACGACCGCGTTAAATTGAGGGATGAACACATCACCCCAGCCGCAAAGCGCGCCGGAAAGCACCCAATTGTCGCTGGAAGCAAGTGCCTGTGCCAACAGTTGACGCCGGTGTTCGGGATTGCGGCGCCGGCGATAGGGCAGTTCATCCTTCGTAAACCAATGAAAATCATCGGTATCGAAATGTGGAATACTCAGTCGTTCGGCCAAGGTTTTGCCCAGCGTGGTGACGCCGGCGCCGGGCGCGCCAAGGATGTGTACTTTCATATTTGCAAAGCTACTGCTTTACTATTTTGCCACTGTAAAAATCCGCTCCTTGCCGGGCGGTTACCGCGTAAATACCGGTGGGCAGTTCGCTCATGTCCAGCGATTGACCCGGCTGCATAAGGCGCGCATGCACCAATTGCCCGGTAAGGTCAAAAACCCGCACAGTGGCCTCGCTATCGAAGGAGAATTGTACCATGCCGGTGGTGGGGTTGGGCGACACTTGCAGCGCCAGCACGGGACCCGGCGTGGGGTCGACCGACACGAGGCCGTTGTAGTAATAGAATTTCTTGCTGTCCAGAATCCAGTCGAACAGATCATGATCCCAATTGTGATGCCATTCCTGGTACAGATTTTCGTCGTCGATATAGCTGTAAGAGATGCGCGAACGCTCTTCCCAGGCGTTCAGGGGCATAATAGCCGTTTCTTTTCCGGCCAGGCGCTGAGCGAAATCATACGTATAGTCGATCGTTTTAGACAGGCGGAAGTTTCCCTTTTCGGCATCCCACTCAAAATCCATCTGTTTTCGAACTGCTCCGAAAAGGGTGTATGCGTAATTGGTACGGCTTTCCTGCACGAATCCGATACTGTCGGCTACCGAAACCAGTACTTCAATAGGCCGGTGGTCGACATATACAAGATCAGTGCGTTCACCTAAGAACTCGTCGTCACCCAGCACGGCGTAGCTTTCGATCAGGTGATTGTCGCCGTTATCGTTGTAGTAATAGACGTCGCGGAAAACCAACGGATCGCCAAAATAATCGACCTGGGAGTTGCTTTCCAGCAGGCGGTCCTGGTCGTCAAAGGTGTTTCGAATTGAAAAAACGGGGAGCCAGTCCATTATCGTCGAATCCCATGCATAGGTGAATACGGAGTCCACCAATTCCGGCGAGTCGCCATGCGGGAATATCTTCAGCCTAGAATCGGGCTTGAAGGACTGGCTGGCTGGGTCGAACGCTTCGGCGTTCACTTCCACCAAACGTTCCTGGCTATCGTTGATGATCGTGGAGCGGTTGAGGGCCAGCCAATCACTGTTTTCGTATTGGTAATTGACCTCTGTTTTTGTATCCGCGGACGGATATTGGTACACCGTACGAAACAGGGGTAAGCTATCTCCCGGGAAATTCAGATTGTAGGCATAAAAAGTTTTGGTGGAATCCAGTTGGAGCGTATTGCGGGAGATGACGCCGCTGACGGGTGTCGGCGTCGCCGGCATCGCCGGCATATCGTACCCGGCGCGGTGCAGGGATTTCACCAGGGTGTAAGTCCAGTTTTCGGCGTACGGCCGGAGGCTGTGCGGCAGGTTTTTTTGAGCAAAGACCGTTTGAGCGGAAAGGGTAAGCAAAAGGGCAATAAAAAGGGCGTTGTTTTTCATAAATTATTGATAATTAAATTTTTATTTGAAATGGTTAAGGGTTTTATCGCGCAGACTTTCCAGGTTTTTAAAACCTGGAAAGTCTAAGGCGAACGTCGTTGTCGTTCACGCAAAATATCCGGCATGCAACCCTTCTTTCAGCAAGGCGCCCTGCAGGCGCTGGCGGGCACGGGAAAGGCGGCTTTTGATATTGGTGGCTGTCCAGCCGGTGATCTGTCCGATTTCCTCGATGCTTTGCTCTCGGAAATAGAAGAGTTCGAGTGCGGTGGCGTCGTTTGGGTTGAGCCGTTGGATGGCCTGCCGGAGCAGCCGGTTGCTTTCCTGTTTTTCCAGTGCTTTTTCGCTATCGTGCAGATCCGTTTCCCATCGTGCCAGGGTGTCTTCTATCGGGTCCCAGGCAGCATACTTTCTTGACCGGAGCCGGCTGACGGCCTGTGATATGGCGATCCGGCTGAGCCAGGTACCGAGTTTGCTGTCGCCCCGGAAGCCCGGCAGGGCGCGAAACGCGCGAAGGAAAGTGTCTTGCGTTACCTCCTGCACGGCTTCCGGGTCGGTCAGGTAACGTTGAAGCACGTGCCGGATCAGGCGTTGGTAGCGGCGAACCACTTCGGTGTATGCCTCTTCCTGTCCTGAAAGTACCAGCCGGATCAGGTTGTTATCATCAAGTTGACTGAGGCGGTTTTCGGTATTAACGATTGTTTTCATAGCAGCATTCTTTTGTTTTTGACAGGACAAAGGTGTCCGGAATGATCACGGCAGTGCAAAAAGGAGTTGCCGAATGACGGAAAGCGGGCGACGAATGACGGTATGGATTGCGGATTACGGATTGCGGATTACGGATTACCGATGGGCAGGGCGAGCGGGCGCATGGGGGCGCCGCTGGCGCCTTTCAGTTTGAGGGAGGCTGCGATAAAGGCAAATTCGTATGTGCGGTCCTGTGCCAGTTCCTCGAGGAACATTTGTTCGATGAACATTACGCCTTTTTCTGCCAGGAGGTAGGTGTGTACGGGCACCCAGTTATCGGCCCGTTCGGGCGGGAAGGCTTCAAAACTCAGGTTATCGGCCCCAAGCAGCATGATCTTCTGATCTTCCACCAGCCATTTGACAGCGTCGAGGTTAATACCCGGGTATTCGTGCAGGAATTTGCCGGCATCTTCATAAAACTGTGCCTGGCCGGTTCGGATCAGTACCACATCGCCCCTTTGCAGTTTTACTCCCTGTTTTTTCAACGCGCCTTTCAGGTCATCCGAATTCACGCGGTAATTCGGATCGAGTACATCCACACCCTTGTATGCCGCCACGTCGATCAGCACCCCCCGTGCGATCACCGGCGGGATGGTTTCGGCGCCTGTCTTTTTCCAGCCTTTGTCGCCCAGGTATTCTTCGGCGGAATAACCGTTCCAGATCTTTCCGTTCAGGCCGAAATGATTCAGGGCGTCGATATGGGTACCCATGTGCGTGTACATGGAAATGGCGTCGCCGGTATAGCTTACTTTTTCATTCATGGCCCGGCCCAGTCCGTTCGAATTTTCTACCACGGTACCATGCGGAGTATGAGTCAGCCAATACTGATAGGCCGGGTCGCCCAGGCTGTGAAAACTGGGCATACCCACAAAATAATCGACGCTCAAATCGTAGGTTTTGCCCGATTTGACCTGAGACAGCACCGCCAGGCGGGAGGCGTCGGTCATCATGTTCAGCGTACCGATTTCGTCGGCCGGGCCCCAGGGGCTTTTGCCCACCTTTTCCACGTTGTTGGCAAAAGCGATAACGGCCAGCATGGGCAGGAGGATGAGGATTTTCAGCATTACTTTTTTCATGGTTGAAGTTGTTTAAAAGTGAAGAATGATGGTTTCGGGTACAAAAGTCCGGGCATGGAAGGGGGTAAAAAATGAACTGGTTCAAGTTCTGCAGTCTTTTATCTTTGCCGGAGATGCTGCCAACGCTATGCCCTACGAGTTGATTCTGGAAAATTTCAGACGCCATATCGCCCTCAGCCCGGATGAGGAGCGGATATTGGTTTCGCTGCTGACGCCCCGGGCTTTTAAAAAGGGCCAGTTCATTACGTCGGAAGGTGAGATCAACAGCGACACCAATTATATTACCCGGGGCAGCGCACGGGTGTATTACATCGACCATGGCGGTCAGGAACACGTGATCCAGCTGGGAATAAAGGACTGGTGGATCGGCGACTACCCGAGTTTTATCCTGCAACAACCCGGTTATTTATACACCGAGGCGCTGGAACCCACCGAGATACTCGCCCTGTCGTATGAAAATCAACAAAAATTATACGAACAGGTGCCACGTACGGAGCGCTTTTTCCGTCTGTTGACCCAGCGGGCTTATGCAGCCTTTCAGCAACGTATGTTGCAAAACCTGAGCATGGATGCCGAGCAACGCTATCTGTCCTTCCGGGAGGCCTATCCCGAACTGGAACAACAGATCGCGCAAAAGCATATCGCTTCCTATTTGGGCATGTCGGCCGAATTTCTGAGCAAAATAAAAAAACGCATTGTCAGGCAACAACGCCTTTGATGGGGGGTGTTTTTCGAGTCGTATGCTGGAAGTATTCAGCCAAACTTACTATTCCGCCCGCGTGACAAGTTTAACCAGTGCTTTAGTAAACGGCGGCGCATGTTCGGCACGCAGGTGCGACCATTCGGGCAGTTCGAAGCCCTGGAGTTCTGGATGATCCTCAAAATGGATACCCGGCACGCCGGTTTTTTCCAGTAGCGCGTCCCAGGTATCTTTCCGGGGGAAATTTTGTTCCTCCAATTGATACAGCATACCTGTCGAAGGCGGGCGGATAAAAATCATTTTTCCGCCTCTTGCCCTGAGTTTGTCGGCCCAGGATTTTATTTCCATAAAAAACGAATCACGTTCGGCGGGACTAACCTGCAACGGCGGCGGCAGGGGCTGGAACTTTCCGGCAAGGGCAACAGCCTTTTTGGAGGCGTAATCCGCCGGCCGCATGAGCGGACCGGTTCGGGCGCTGAATCCCATCCAAATACCCTGTACGCGTTGGGCATAAGCGGTATCGGTTACCACTCTGCTCCACATACGGGCCTGACGCTCCCGCGTATCGTTGGAAAGTTTGGGTACGCGGTCATAACCGGCAAGATAGTCAGGCCGGTTGGGCAATTCCATCTCTTGCAGCAAGTTGCCGAGGTTGAGTTCACCTTTTTCCACAAAAGCAAACGTCGGCTCCATGAGCAGGTTCGCCCAGTGTTCCATTTTTTGGGCGGGCGACCAGTTGTGGTAATGCTTCACCAGTCGCCCGGCATCGTCATCGTGCATGCTGTTTTTGAAAAAAAACAGGCCTGGCGCCACGGATACCACCAGCGTACCCGCAAAATCGGTGTGCTCAATCAGGTCGCGCACAATCGGCAAAGGCGCCGAGCCTTCCTTGGCGAGCTGGATCACGGGCTTGTTACCGCTTTCGGCCCGCCAGGTAGGCAGGTCAATGTCGAACAGTGCCCGCGAGGAGCCGGCGATAATCGTGTATTCAGGCCCTGCGTGTTGGGCTTGGGCCCGGAATTCGGCCCAGGAGCTATCTGTGCCGTCGTACGAAGTTTCGTATCCCCGGCTGCGCCAGTACATTTCCCAGGCTGCCGTGGCGGCTGTCACAACCAACAGCACGATCAGCGCTATCCTGCCCCAGGGCTGTTTGGGAAGGGCGCGTTCGAATTGTCCGGATTCAGAATTGAAAGTATATGAATGCATTGCCGCCTCCTTGATTGATAATTAACAAAAACAACATCGCCGACCACACCGTTGCTACCAGCCAGGCCGGGCTTCGGCTGATAACGGATTCCAACGTCACCTTGCGCAGTCCCCAGTGCAGACCCAGCATGGAGGTCATTGTGCCGGCTACCAGCATGATCTGGCTCGTAGGTAGAATTTGCAGGCCGTCCGGGTGCCATCCATGCATAGATGCCAGCAACTGGCCGGCTTTTGAAAAAGTGGCTGCGCGGAAAAACACCCAGGTGATTACGATCAGGTAGAATGTGCCGATTCCGAGCAGCAGGGTTACGATCGGAAAGGAGGCCCAGGGTTTGTGCCCCCACCAGCCCCGCACCATACGTTCGGCGCTGAGGTACAGTCCGTGCAGGGCGCCCCAGGCTACGAAGGTCCAGTTGGCGCCATGCCACAGCCCTCCCAGTAACATGGTAATCATCAGGTTGACGTATGTGCGCGCGGCGCCGAGACGGTTGCCTCCCAGCGGAATGTACAGGTAATCGCGCAGCCACGACGAAAGGGTGATATGCCATCGGCGCCAGAAGTCGGAAAAGCCAACCGCGCCGTAGGGGCAGTGGAAATTTTCGGGCAGGGCAAAACCCAGACAAAGCGCGATACCGATGGCCGCGGTGGAATAGCCCGCAAAATCGCAGAAAATTTGTCCTGAAAAAGCCAGTACGCCCAGCCAGGCGTCCAGTCCGTGCAGCGCTTGCTCGCTGCCGAAAACCATGTCTGAAGTTTTGGAAAGGAAGGTGTCGGCTATCACCATTTTTTGGAAAAGACCCAGGGTCAGCAAGCCGAGCCCCCAGAGCAACTGCTGCCGGTTGGCCTGCTTGGGTTCGGCAAACTGCGGCACCAGTTCGGTGGGGCGTACGATAGGGCCGGCCACCAATTGCGGAAAAAAGGTCACAAAAAGGGCGAAATCGAGAAAGTTGCCGGCGGGTTTGGCACGGCGCAGGTATACGTCGAGGGTGTACGCCATGGTCTGGAAGGTGTAAAATGAGATTCCGACAGGCAGGATGATATCCGGTGCAGCAGGCTGATAGTCAATGCCGGCCGCCTGGAGGATAGCCGTAAAATTGTCGAGCAGGAATTTTCCGTACTTGAAATAGCCGAGCAAACCGAGATTGGCTACAACGCTCACGAGCATAAACCAACGCCGCCGCGTGCGGTCCTCCGTTTCGCTGATTTTTTTGGCTGCAAACCAGTCAATAACGGTTGAAAGCCACAATAGCGCTACAAAAGGCGGGTTCCAGGCCGCGTAAAAAATATAACTGGCCACCAGAAGATTGACCTTTTTTATCCGCCACGGTAATGGAGCATAGTGCAGGCCAAGCAGCAGCGCAAAAAAGAAGAAAAAGGACAGCGAATTAAAGAGCATGACAAGGCAGTTGTTTCGTTTCGCTCGAAAGGTAGACTATTGCTTCAGATGCGGGCTAAAAAAGAAAATCATAAGCCACCCCGAATTTTGCAACAAATAAATTACAATATTTTAATACAAAAATTTAGTAGAAAAGATGTCTTTCGTATTGTATTTATGTTGTTACAAAGTTCGGGGTGACTCATGTCAAAAAATACATATCAATATCGCCCTTGTTTTTGGCGGATACCTTGCCCCGGTAAATACAAGCAAAGTCGTTTTTCAGCAGGAGGTAAGTGGCGCCGCTGATATTGATCTTTCCGGGTTCGCTGCTGGTTTCCATACGCGCAGCGGTATTCACGGTGTCGCCCCAGATGTCGTAGGCAAATTTTTTCACGCCCACGATACCGGCCACCACTGGGCCGCTGTGCAGGCCAATCCGGATATCGAATCCGTCGGGTTGGGTATGTTGGCGCTGTATGATGTACCGCTGAATGTCAAGTGCGGCCAGGGCGGCTTTGCGGGCGTGTTGCGTATCGGGCAGGGGCAGGCCGGAAACGGCCATATAGGCATCGCCGATGGTTTTTATTTTTTCCAGGCCGTGCCGTTCGATGATCTCGTCGAAGGTTTTGAAACATTCGTGCAGTTCGTTGACCAGTTCCTGGGGCGTGCGATTTTCAGAAAAGACGGTAAAATCGACAAAATCGGTAAAGAGTACGGTCACTTCGTCGTATTGTTTCGCCAGGGCCCGGCCTTTTTCTTTCAGTTCGTCGGCTACTTCCCTGGGCAAAATATTGAGCAGCAGGTCGTCTGACTTCTTTTTTTCCTGGCTGATGATACTGTTTGATTTTTGCTGGGTTTTGAAGTTTCGGAAAATAAAAAAGGAGAGCAACGCCAGCAGCGCAAGGCCGGCGAGGTAAAAATTGCGCTGCGTTTTTTGGGCCTGCAGGGCCTTGTCTTTCAGTTCGATCTGCGTCTGTTGCAGGTTTACGCGGGTGTCCTGGAGTTTTTTTTCATTTTCCGCCAGGGCCAGTTGTTCGGCTTTGACCTTGTTTTCACTTTGGGCGGATTGCAGCTCTGCCTGGGTTTTTAAAAAAGCGAGATGTTGCAGGGCGCGTTCCTTGTTGGCCAGATCTATGGCGTTTTGTTTGATCAGGAGTTCCTGTTGCTGCTTTGCCGCGAGCAATATTTGTTCGTTGAGTTTGGCGTCGGTGAGCAACTGCCGGCGTTTGAGGGAATCCTCGGTTTTGCTGAACTCGAATTGCAGGGTCTTCCGGGTGATCTGTTTTTGTACTTCCACGTTATCGATGCTGTCGCGCAGCTGAATGAAAAGACGGAAGGCCAGGTAGGCGCTGTCATAGCGGTTCGTGGATTCGTATATCTGACTTAGTTGTTCCAGCGCCTGACTTTCGGTGCTCAGCTGACCAATGCTTCGGGCCAGCTCCCGGGCTTTTTGCGCAAATTCTGCGGCCAACGTATATTTTTTCTGCAGTTGATAAACAGTGCTGATACCGGCCAGGCTGGCGGCCATGTTGTGTTTATCCTGAATACTTTCGCTGATTTCAAGGGCCCTCCGGTGGTATTCCAGCGCGCGCGGGTAGTCGGCCATTTTGAGGTACACATTGCCGATATTGCCCAGATTGTTGGCAATCCGGGCTTTGTTGCCTTGTTTTTCGCTGATCGACAGGGCTTTTTGTTTGTATTCCAGGGCTTTGGGATAATCGGCCAATTGGGTGTAGACGTTGCCGATATTGACCAAAATACCGGATAAGGCTTGCGTATTGCCTGTTTTTTCACAGAGGTCCAGGGCTTTTTGATAATATTCGATAGCCTTGGGATAGTCGCGCAATTCGTTGTGGATATTGCCAATGTTGCCGAGCGCGTTGGTGATGCCGGCTTTGTTGCCGGTTTGTTCGTTCAATGCGAGTGTTTTCTGGTAATAATCCAGCGCCTTCGGATAATCGAAAACGGAATAATAGATCAGGCCGATATTGTTGTAGTTGTTTGCAATGCCCTGTTTGTTTCCTGTGCGGGCATTGATAGCCAGGGCTTTCTGGTAAAAATCCAGGGCCGTGGCGTAATCGGCCATTGCCATTTTGTTCGTTCCCTTCGCGCTGTAGGCGCCGGCCAGGTACTTTTTGTCGCTCAGTTTTTCTCCCAGGGTGATGGCCTTGTCGGCATATTCCAGCCCCTGGGCCGGGTTGACGCTGTAAAAGCCGCGGGCGAGGTCGGTGAGCAGTTTTGCCCGGATCGTATCTGCTGCCAGGTAGGTTTTTTCCAGCCTGACCAATGAATCCAGGCGCCGCGATTGTGCCTGGGCAACCGCAATGCTGATTCCAATAAAAAAAATGATAAAGCCGGCTGTTTTCATGGAACGACGGGCCTTTTAATCGGCTACAAAAACGACGTTTACGCAGGGCGCCACGCTGGTGGTATTGGTATTTTTCGGGAAAGTAACGAGGCTGGTATTGCTCATTTCCTCGTTGAAGGAAACGATCCGGATATTGTCCACCACCACCGGGAAGGCGAATGCGGAAGCGTCGTTTTTCTTCAGCCGGTAGAAGGAGTTGGCCAGCACGGAGATGCCCAGTTGTGCGTTTTTGGGAACGGAAACGGGCGAAATATCCACAAACGCCGGGGTGTGAACGGTTGCCGACGTGATTTTCTGATCGCGCAGGACGACCGGCGTGCTGCCCGACAGATCCCAGAGTTTGACGGTAAATTCACCTGAAACGGGCAATTTCAGGCCCAGTTTGGTGATCTTGCCGTCGGCGATGGGATTGAAAACAAAGCCGTATTCCCAGGTGTTGGCCGCCACGGGCGTGGTGTCGATGGTAATGGCCGGCTGGTCGAAGAACACGAAAAAGGGGCTTTCCTCCACTTTGGGATTTTCATCCTCTTTACAGGAGGAAATGAGGGCAAGGGCAAATACGGCACAGACGTAGATTCGGAATTTGGTTTTCATGCGAAATGTTTTT
Organism: uncultured Bacteroidota bacterium; assembly: GCA_937926185.1. Taxonomy (GTDB): domain Bacteria; phylum Bacteroidota; class Bacteroidia; order Chitinophagales; family Saprospiraceae; genus M3007. The sequence goes on from CALEYM010000581.1 coordinate 22,018, forward strand.
AAACCGTGAATATTAACGCTACAAAATTAGGCGCATTTTTAAACATGGGGACCGGAACTCTTACAGGGCAGCATTTTTATTTGTCGTGTTTTAACTGCTCATGATATAAGGCTTTAATCAAGATACAAAAGATGCGGAATCAAATTTGTTCTTATACAGGTTGTTTCCTCCTTAATTTTTAACTTTGCGGCCCGGTGGCTGCCTGTTGTCTCAACGGTCGCCAAATAAACCCAATCAACCGTCCATCGTCAACCGTCTACCGTTTTATCACCATGATTTTTGACCTGAAAATGATCCGGGAGTTTTATAAAAACTACCCGGCCCGCGTGGATGCCGCCAAGGCCAAACTGAAACGCCCCCTTACCCTGTCCGAAAAAATCCTTTACGCCCACCTGCACGAAGACAGTCCGCTGCAGGAATACAAACGCGGCTCCGACTACGTCTTTTTCCAGGTAGACCGTGTGGCCATGCAGGACGCCACGGCCCAGATGGCCCTGCTACAGTTCATGACCTGTGGCCGCAAAAAAGTGGCCGTGCCGAGCACCGTGCACTGCGATCACCTGATCACCGCCGAAGTAGGCGCCGCCAAAGACATGGCCGCGGCGCTCGACAAGAATAAAGAAGTATTTGATTTCCTCTCCTCCGTCAGCCAGAAATACGGCATTGGCTTCTGGAAACCCGGCGCCGGCATCATTCACCAGATCGTGCTGGAAAACTACGCCTTTCCGGGCGGCATGATGATCGGTACCGACTCGCACACCGTGAACGCCGGCGGCGCCGGCATGGTGGCCATCGGCGTAGGCGGCGCCGACGCGGTAGACGCCATGAGCGGCATGGGCTGGGAATTGCAAATGCCCAAACTCATCGGCGTGAAACTCACCGGAAAACTGCGCGGCTGGTCGTCGCCCAAAGACGTGATACTGGCCGTGGCCGGCATCCTGACCGTGAAAGGCGGTACCGGCGCCATCGTGGAATACTTCGGGCCGGGCGCGCAAAGCATGAGCGCCACCGGTAAAGGCACCATCTGCAACATGGGCGCCGAGATCGGGGCCACCACCTCCACCTTCGGTTACGACAAGAGCATGGCCCGCTACCTCAAGGCCACCGGCCGCAACAAAGTGGCCGCACTATGCAATAAAGTATCCGACTACCTCACCGGCGACGCCGAGTGCTACGCCAACCCGGAGAAATATTTCGACCAGGTGATCGAGATCGACCTGTCGAAACTGGAGCCGCACATCAACGGCCCCTTCACGCCCGACCTCGCCTGGCCGCTGTCGAAATTCGCGGCTGCCGTGAAAAAGAATAAATACCCGGCTAAACTGGAAGTCGGCCTCATCGGCTCCTGCACCAACTCTTCCTACGAAGACCTGACCCGCGCCGCCTCGGTGGCCCGCCAGGCGAAGGAGAAAAACCTGGAGGTGAAATCCGAATTCACCATCACGCCGGGCTCCGAACAGATCCGCTACACGGCTGAGCGCGACGGCATCCTCAACGACTTCTCCGAGATCGGCGGCGTGGTGCTGGCCAATGCCTGTGGCCCCTGCATCGGCCAGTGGAGCCGCCATATCGACGACAAGAACCGCGCGAACTCAATCATGACCTCCTTCAACCGCAACTTCACCGGCCGCAACGACGGCAACCCGAACACCCACGCTTTCGTGGCCAGCCCCGAGATCGTGACGGCCTTCGCCATCGCCGGCGACCTGACCTTTAATCCGAAAAAAGGCACACTGGTGAACCGCAAAGGCGAAACCGTAAAACTCGACCCGCCCAAAGGCATCGAACTGCCCAAAAACGGCTTCGCCGTGGAAGACGCCGGTTATATCGCCCCGGCCAAAGGCGGCGTGAAGGTACTGGTGGACAAAAAATCGGACCGCCTGCAACTGCTCAAACCTTTTGTGCCCATTACCAACGACGAACTGCAAAACATGCGCGTCCTGATCAAGGCCAAAGGCAAATGCACCACCGACCATATTTCCATGGCCGGCCCCTGGCTCAAATACCGCGGCCACCTGGAAAACATTTCCAACAACTGCTACATCGGCGCTACCAACGCCTTCAACGACGAACGCAACAAAGTGCTGAACGTTGAAAAAGGCGAATACATGGAAGTGCCCGCCTCGGCGCGCGTTTACCAGAAAAAAGGCATCGGCACTATCATTTTCGGGGAAGAGAACCTCGGCGAAGGCTCCAGCCGCGAACACGCCGCCATGGAACCCCGCTACCTCGGCGTAAAAGCCGTGGTGGTGAAATCCTTCGCCCGCATCCACCAGACCAACCTGAAAAAGCAGGGCATGCTGGCGCTCACCTTTGCCAATCCGGCCGACTACGACAAGGTGCGGCAGGACGACAAGGTGTCGATCCTCGGCTTCGAAAAATTCGCGCCCGGCAAACCGCTGCAAATCCGCCTGGATCACGCCGACGGCACGTCTGAGACGTTCGACGTGAACCACACCTATAACGAACAACAAATCGAGTGGGTGCGGGCCGGCAGCGCTTTGAACAAGATCCGGAAGGATTTTGGGGTAAAGTAGGGCGAACAGATTGTTCGCCTGAAAATTCGGCTGAACGGGAAATAGAAATATCTGAAAAATACGACCGGCTGTTTGCGTCTGATGCGCGGGCAGCCGGTTTTTGTTACCTTGATGTCCTATGGCACGATAGTTTGATCTTTGAAGGTGTTGATGCTCGCCAAAAATCTACCCTCTTAAAATTTGCGCTCGAGCAATCCGAACAGAAAGGATTGCAGTACATCATTGCCCTCAACCAAAATGAATTCGAAGATATTCAAAAACAGTCTCCTGAAATCGCGAGAAGGCTCTACCAGAAGCGTGTTTTAGAGCTTACTGATGAATCGGATGAGATGAAACTCCTTGGTCAAATGATAGTAATGGAGTATGATAAAAGTTAGTCGGCTTAGATATTTGCAGCACAACAAGAAATTTCTCACTACGCGCAAGTACGATCAATGTTAACTGCAATGTCTATTTTCCCCATCTCCGTGCCTTTCCCAAAATTTTCTACCCGCCATGTCCAAACACCTCCAGATCGTTACCGGCAAACAACCCGGCCAAACGCTCAGCAAGGAGCAAAAACGTTTCAATTCCTTAGTCAAAAAGATAAAAACCCTGCGCGGGCAGATAGAGGAAACCAAAGCGCTCGACCTGGAACTACGCCGCCTCGGCGACGAGCGCGTAAAGCCGGCCGAAATGGCTGCCATGGCTGCCGACCGCGATTGGGTCATGGGGCTGAATAACAGCCCGTTCCGGGCGAAACTTTCCCAAAAACTGGCGGACAAACTCGACCATATCCTGCTGGCCGAAATCGGGCACTTGCTCAATACCCAATTTTACCGGGACGATGCCGAATTGCAGTCACTTTATGCCCGGTACGAAGCCAGCGGCCGCACCTATGCAGAAATCCAGGAAGAAGAAGAACAGGAAACGAAAGCGATGGCCGCACAAATGATGAACGACATGTTCGGGATGGACATAGAAGTCGATGATCTGGATAACCCCGGCAGCATGCAGGAAAAAATAAAAGCAAAACAGGAGGAATTCGAAGCCGCCGAACGCGCCCGTGCCGAAAAACGCGCACAAAAGATAAAAACGGACAGCCAACTCGCGGCTGAAGAAAAACGCCTGGCTGCCGAAGCCGCCGTTAAAAAAACAGCCAAACAAATCTACGTCGACCTGGTACGGCATTTTCACCCCGACCGGGAGCAGGACGAGCAACTGCGTGAAGAAAAAACCGAGGTGATGAAACAAATCACCGCCGCCTACGAAGCCGACGATCACCTGCGGTTGCTCGAACTACAAATGACCCTGCTCAGCAGCCGCGATAATGTTTTCGCCGATTTCAACGACACCCAACTGAAATACTTTAACAAAACGCTCCAGCAACAGGTAAATGAACTTGAAGAGGAGTTGTACTTCGCTTCCCCGGAAGGCAACGGGAATATTTACGCTATGCTGTATGCGCCCGACCGTCACTGGATGTTGGCCAATGTGGAAAAACACGTCCGCCTGCAACAAAAATTAGCGAAGGATTTAAGGCACAACCTGACAGCCATTCAGCAGGAAAAAGTGTTCAAGATATTTATCCGGGAGTATGAATTGGAGGAGGAGGGTTTTGATTTTTGGCCCTGAGTAACCAGCGCCTCGGCATTTACGGGTTGCCGGGCATTTATCTATTTTGATTTTAATGTCCCGATGGAAACGAATACCACGTGCACAAGAAAATGCCCCGGATAAAAAATATCGTTTATCCGTGCCGTAAAAATTTTCCAGTGTTAACATTTCCGTCTACCCTCCACCGTCTACCGCTTTCGCACAAATGTCAATGGCTTGATCTCCTCGTAATTCAGCCATTCGCCGTCGTTGTCGCGGCAGCGCCGCCATGCGACTTGGGCCTGAATGGTGTCGGGGCCCCGGAATTTTCCAAAAAGATCGGCCTGGCAGGTCATTTCGCTGTTGATGCGACAATTGTCTTGGATAATTCCGGGCATGTTGGAATCGGGAATTAGCACTGCATAAATGGCAATGCTGTCGCCGTCGGGCAGGTCGTAGTAAGCAAAATTGCCGCTATTGGAACTCATGCTGTTGCTACGCCCGATGATGGAAAAGGAGGAGGCAGGCACTTGCACCCCGCCGCCGGGGCCGGTTTCCGGGTCGATATTCAAAAGGTACAGCCCCACCACGCCGAAACAATAACAGTCGAGGGAGGCGGCCACAAAGAGGTTATCGTGTTTGGAAAGGCACCAGCTGCCCATGTCGTGTTTGTCGGGCGGGCAGCCGCAATCGCCTTCGAGGCATTCGGTATTGTTGGGGCAGGGCGGACAATCCTTGACGATGGTTTCAGTGCGATTGCAGGCGCCGAGCCACAGGCAGGGGAGGAGCAGGAGAAAACGGAGATTTTTCATGGTCGCAATTTTTTAGTATTTGTAATAGCGAAAGAACAGCACGGCTTCGCCGTCTCGCAGGAGCCAGTCGCCGCTGTCGCCGTTGGAAAGCAGACACTCGAAACGGAAGCGCACTTTTTTACCAAAATAGGGTGTGCCAAGTTCGGGAATGCCGTAATCGGAAACTTCTTCCACGCGCAGATAGCTGCCGGCGTTATCGTGGCTGAGCGTATTGAGCGACCAGGCGCCGTTGGGGTAGTCGGCAATACCGATAACCGCTTCACCGGGAGCCGGACCGTATCGGAATTCCTTGCCTGGGTAGAGCACTTTATCGAAATCTTCGGGACGCCATTCCGGCGACTGGAAGGGGTCTGTCACCCGGTCGGGATGGCTCATCTGAAGGAAAAACGGCATGGGCAGCAGCCAATCGCCCAGTCCGCCCCAAATGTGGCGGATGCTGTCCTGGATAAAGGCATCGCCGCGGTAGCCGAGTTCGAACACGGCGCCCGGGAACAGCGTGATCGTATCTTCGCCGCGATACTCATACGGGCGTTCCCGGCCCTGGTCATCCACCAGGGTACAGCGCACAAAGAAGTCGCTGGGGCGAATACTGGCCGGATAATCGCCCTCTTTTTTGCAAGCCTGCAGGCCGCTAACGCCGAACAGGAGGAGCAGGAAAAAGCGTGGCAGGTTCATGCTTTCGTATTTTTTTGGTGAAGAAATAGCGCAGCGACACCTGCAGATCAGAATTCAGGTGCGTCTCGCGCTGCTCATAAAAGTTATCCGCGGTAAGGTCAAACAAGCCCTGGTTGTAGCGGATGTCAAGCGCCCAGCGGCGCCCAAGCCGGTATTCCCAACCCAACACCAGACCCAGATCGAGGTAACGGAAACCTTCATGCATGGAGTAGTGACGAACGGGCGCTCCGGAATTGACGGAGGAGAAAGAACCATAAGGCGCTATGGGGAGCGTAAGCGCCGGTTTAAGGCCGAGCAGCCAGGAGTGGGCCGGGGCCCGGGAGCGCTTAAGCAGTAGCGGAAGTTCGATATACAACAAACGGTCGGTTTCCAGAATTACATGGGAAGAGCCGCCGGGGACGACGTCGTAGAACTCGGCGCGCCAGTCGTATCCCGCTACAAATTTGAGCGCCAGTTCGCCCTGCAAGGCGGTGCGCGGCGTGATCCGGCGGCTCAGAAAATAGCCGAAATGCGGCGCCGCTTTCAGGCGCAGCGGCCGGTAGTCCACACTGTTCAGACCGGCGCCGAAAAGCCAGCCCCGTTCCCAGCGCCCTGCCTCGGCCGGCGCGAACGGCGCGGTGCGGATAATGGAATCCGGGCGAAGGGGGATATCCAGCGGAGTCAGGGGCAACACAGGCAGCCATCCGGGGGCTCCATCGGAGGTGGAAAACGAACGGGCGGTTTCAGGTTCGGCGTATGCAAGTGCCTGAGTGTTTTTCCTGTTATCGGCTGTAGAGAGCATATCGCGGGAATCCGGAATCGCCGGAGCATCCAATTCCTGAACAGGAAGAATGATTTCCGAACCGGGCGCCCGGACGCTCATCTCGCCGGAAGGTAAATTGGCCTTAGCCGGCAAGACGGTTTTTACAGTTGGATAAGTCGCTTGTCTGGTTGGCTGCCCGGCGGTTGGATGAACGGGTAGGTTGGGTTGGCGGGAGCGTTCTGCCGGGGCCGTCTGGCTGCCGGATTGGTCGATGTGTGGATGGGAATAGTCGAGCGTATTGGCGGCTGCGCGTGGTGAAGACGCATCGGATGCGCCTGCCTTGCCGCGATACTGATTTTCCCGTGAAAAACGGATATTCCGCGTTTCCGTTTCTGCGGATACGTCTTTATTCCGGTTAAAATATGCAGATAGCAGTGTGACCAGGCCAGCGCCGAGAACCGCTAAAAGCAGCAACAGCGACCAAATACGGCCGGAGCCGGGGCCGGGCCGGGGCCCGGGGGTGGGAGCGGGGGGCGCAGCAGGCGGCAGGGGATCGCGCTGGCCATCCAGCAATTGTTGCATGGCTTCCCAGGCTTCCGGGTCGAAGGGAAACTCATGCCGGAGCATTTCCTCCCGCATGTTTTGTTCCTGTTTTGTCAGCGTCGAATCCATAATTTATTTTATCAGCTCGGTTGAGAAGAAGGATGAATCATTTTTTGCAACGCTTGCCGGGCTGCCGACAAGTGCCATTTGTAGGTGCCCTCGTCGATGCCAAGCATTGCAGCGATTTCCCGGTGTTTGTATCCGTCCAGCACGTAGAGGCTGAACACGGTGCGGGTAGCCGGCGGCAACTTTTGCACCAACCGAAACAATTCTTCGGCGGCCAGTTGGCCGCTCACCTCATCTTCTACGGGTTGGTCGGCTACTACCGAAAAGTCAAGGGTCTTTTTGTAGTTGATTTGCCGACGCAGATGATCGATGGCTGTGTGGAACACGATTTTAGCCATCCATCCTGGGAAGGAACCTTTGTCTTCGTATTGTCCGAGGCTGTTGAAAATTTTCAGAAATGCCTGGTTGAGCACATCTATGGCTTCTTCCCGGTTGCCGGTGTAGCGCATGGCGATACCCAGTAAACGGCCGAAATAGCGCCGGTACAGATACTCCTGCGCCAGGCGGTGCTGTTGGATACAGCCTTCCCGCAGGGCTTCATCGGTACTGTGCTCGTGGTATTGCATCCGGCGTATTTTGTTTGTTGCCGGTTAAATCGCAATACGGGGTAAAATGGTTGGGAAAAAAGAAAATTTTTTTTCCGCGAACGAACCGTTCGCGTTACGGCTGCGGCCCCGCCACCAGCATCTGCGCCTGCCCCACCCAGTCGTCCTGCACTATCTTGGTTGGGCTGATACCGAGGGCCCGGGCAACATCAGCCACGTCGCTGGCCTCCCATTCGCTGATCTGAACAAAGGAGTAAATGCCCATTTCGTGCAGCAGCCGGGCGTGTTGTTCACTGACACCCTGGATACGCAGCAGATTGTCGGTTTTTTCCGGTGTTTGGGTCGGGCCGGTATCGCCGTCGCTGGAGGAGGCGCTGTAAGCGTCGGTTAGGTTGCGCAGTTGTTCGGCGTAGCGCAGCAGTTCGCGTTTTTGTTGTTCGATTTCGCCGTTGGCCAGTGCCAGGCGTTCGCGCAATTGATGCCGTTCCTGTTCCAGCAGGGTGGCTTTCTCTTCCAGCCGGCGCAGTTCCTGGTGCATATTGGAGAAGCCCATGTGCAGGGTTTTCCAGGCGTTCAGCTGGCCTTGCAAGCGGGTATGTTCGGCCTGGAGCGCGGCGTTTTCAGCGTGCAGGCGGTGGGCTTCTGCTTCCAGTACCGGCAGGCGGTCGGCCCATTGGGCCACGGCGGCCTCGGCCTTTTCCATCCGGACGGTGTTGGCCTGGGCGGTGGTGAGCAAAAACGCCCGTTCCGATTCATAAGTACTGACCTGTTCGCGCAGGGAACCCAGTTCAATGGCCATTTTGCGCAGATCGGCTTCCCGCAATTCGTAATGATGTTTGATCTGTGTATATAAACGGGCCAGCGTATTGCGTTCCTGGGTGGTGCGTTCCAGCCAGCGCGCCATTTCGCGTTCGGGCCAGGCAGCACGCAGATTCCATCCGATCAGCACCCCCACCAATACGGCAATAGCCCACAGCAGTGCAAACAATACGGGATCTGCAAGGATATCAGTCATGTATAACCGAAGGATTTTGACCAAAGGTAGCACAAAATGAAGCAATTATGCGGGTTATTCCCATTTTTTTGGTTGTTTTGGCGTTATTTTGCCAGCAGAGCGCCAAAAAAGGGAATATGACGTACGATAAAAGCCGGTTTTTTTGCATACGGAACGTTTTGCGGTTCCTGATGTGGGCAGTTGCGGTAGCCGGCGGGCAAACGCCTTTGTACGCCCAAAATGCTGCTCCTCCACCAGCTTATGTGATCATCGACACCATCACGCTAAAGGGCAACCGGAAGACCAAACCGGCCCTTATTTTAAGGGAACTGGAGTTCAAACCCGGCGATTCGTTGCCCGCGGACGGCTTAGCCGAAACGCTGGAGCGCAACCGGCTCCGCCTGATGAACCTGAGCCTGTTTTCCTTTTCCGAACTGCGCCTCGACACCCTGCCTCCCGGCAACCGGCTGGCCCTGCATTTTCGCTTCGTCGAAATGTGGTACCTGTACCCCATCCCTTTATTCGAACTGGCCGACCGGAATTTCAACGTCTGGTGGTCGGAGTTCGACCGCTCGCTCAAACGGGTCAATTACGGCATCAGCTGGACGCACCTGAACCTCAGCGGGCACGCCGACATACTGCGGATAAACCTCAATTTCGGGTACTCCAACCGCTATGAAGTAGTCTACGAACGCCCCTGGCTCAATCGGCGGCAAACCCTCGGTTTCCGCGTGGCCACCGGCTTCAGCCGCAACCACGAACTGGCTTACGTGACACGGGACAACAAACAACAGTTCTACGTCAATCCCGGTAAGTGGCAACTCACACGCTATTATGCCAATACCACCCTCCATTGGCGGCCCAAATTGCTGACCACCCATTCCCTGACCGCAGAATACCACCTCAACCGCGTGGCCGACTCCATCGCCACGGAAGTGAACCCCGACTATTTTCTCAACGGGCGTACCGAACAGCAGCATTTCAGCCTGATCTACCGTTTCCTCATCGACCGGCGCGACATCCGGCCCTACCCGCTGAGCGGCTGGCTGACTGCCGTGGAATTACGCCAAAACGGTTTGTTGCCGCGCGACGACCTGCACCTGTTCCGGGCCACGGGCGAACTGAAAAAATACTTCTCCTTCACCCGGCGCCTGAGCCTTGAAACCATTGTAAAAGGCCGTTTCGTTTTGCCCCGGCGCAAGCCGCCGTTCTACAACAACCAGGCGCTCGGTTATGGCAACGACTTCGTGCGGGGCTACGAATTTTTTGTCATGGATGGTATGGATTATGGCCTGCTGCGCAGTTCCCTTCACATCGAATTGTTCAACCGAACCTTTAATCTGGGCAAGTATATGCCCTTACAGGCTTTTCGCACCCTGCCGCTGAAAGTGTATCTTTCGATCAACAACGACACCGGCTACGCCAACGATCCGTATTACGGCGCCGGCAATCCGCTGAGCAACCGCTGGCTGTACGGCTACGGCATAGGCATCGATATCATCGCCTACTACGACAAGGTGGCCAAACTGGAATGGAGCTGGAAAGGCCCCGGCGGCGGCGGATTTTATTTGAATATTAATACGGGGATTTAGGACATGCGAAGATTATTATTGTGGTTCTGGCTACCGGTTTACAGAATTTGGGCGCTCTGGTATATCCGGAAAGAGCGGGTGTACCGGTACGAACAATTGAGGTTGACCATACCGCCGGGCGTGTTTCACCCGGGTATTTTTTTTAGTACGCCCGTTTTTCTGAAATTTTTAAA